>JANMLE010000184.1:0-3286 GCA_031372385.1 Planctomycetota bacterium
TCGCGCGGCGACGCCTCGGAGTTGAATGTGTGGGACGTCGCCTTCTGGGCCGAGCGGTTGCGGGAAGAGCGTTATGCCTACACCGACGACGAACTGCGTCCCTATTTCCCGTTCGAAAAAGTGCTGGACGGACTGTTCCAACTGCTGACCAAGTTGTTCGGGATCACCGTTCGACAGGTGACACGCGGGATCAGTGTGTGGCATCCCGATGTTCGCTTCTATCAGGTGCATGACGAAACCGGAGCCCAGATCGCGTCGTTCTTCCTCGATCCGTTTTCGCGACCGGAGAACAAGCGCGGCGGGGCCTGGATGGACGATTGCCTCGGCCGCCGCCGCATTGGTGACAAGGTTCAATTGCCGGTGGCGCATCTGGTCTGCAACCAGACACCGCCACACGGCGACACACCCAGCCTGATGTCGTTCCGCGAAGTCGAGACGTTGTTCCACGAAATGGGACACGGCCTGCAGCACATGCTGACGACAGTCGACTTCGCCGACGCCGCCGGCATCAACGGGATCGAGTGGGATGCGGTCGAGTTGCCGAGCCAGTTCATGGAGAACTGGTGCTATCACCGCCCGACACTGCTCAGCCTGACCGGTCACTACCAAACGGGAGAACCGCTGCCCGATGCGTTGTTCGAGAAGATTCGCGCGGCGAAGAACTATCGCGCCGGGTCAATGATGCTCCGTCAAATCCTGTTCGGAATGACTGACATCTCGCTGCACTCCGACTTCGATCCGTCGGGCACCGAGACCCCGCACGACGTCAACCGCCGGTTGAGCCAAAACACCAGCGTGCTGCCGTTGCTGCCGGAAGACCGGTCGTTGTGCTCGTTCCAGCACATCTTCAGCGGCGGCTATGCGGCGGGCTATTACAGCTACAAGTGGGCCGAAATCCTGAGTGCCGATGCCTTCGGCGCGTTCGAAGAGGCGGGGCTCGACGATCCCGCCGTGGTGGCGTCGACCGGCCGCCGGTTCCGCGACACAGTCCTGGCGCTGGGAGGCGGAGTCCATCCAATGGAAGTCTTCCGGGCCTTCCGCGGCCGCGAACCGCAGGTGGACGCACTGCTCAAACATTCGGGGCTGAAGCCGTGAACGTTGCGGCATCGGGCACGGTAAAACGATGCCGCCGAGCCATGCCCCTTCGCCGTTCTTTACTCCGAAGGAGTTGCGTCTCATAGCCCCGGGTTGCCGCGTTTCGCGGCTACCCGGGGGGATGCGGTGATAGAGAGGCGTCTACCCCAACGGGGTTGCGTCATACAGCAAGCCTGACGCAACCTCGTTGGGGTAGATGACAGTCTTGCGCCCCTGACCCAGGGTAGCTCGCGGTGCTCGCAACCCTGGGCTATGAGACGCAACTCCTTCGGAGTAAAGACAGCCTGAGTTCATGGCGAACGAGTGACAACGCAATTCGACTACCGCAGCAGGCCATACTTCTTCATCTTGTTGTACAGCGTCACGCGGCTGATCCCCAGTTCTTTCGCCGACTTCGTGCGGCTGAAGGTGTTCTTGAACAGCGTCTGCTCGATGATGTCCTTTTCGCTCAGGGCGATCTGGCCTCCGAGCGTGCGATCATTGGGCGCGGCGCTGGCGGCCGGGGACGGCGTTGTCATGTATCCGAGGTTGACGGTGGGATCGTTGGTCGGCCCCGCCGTTCCCGACAGGACGTGATGCGGCAGGTTGGCCGATGTCAGCGTGCCGTCGGTGCAATAGATCACCGCCCGTTGGATCACGTGTTCCAGCTCACGCACGTTGCCCGGCCAGGGATAGTTGGCCAGCGCGCTGAACAGGCAGGGCGAGATGTGCTCGATGCGCACCCCGTGCTTGATGGCGAACTGACGGGCGAATTTCTTGGCGAGCGGAACGATGTCCATCCGTCGCTGGCGCAGCGGCGGAATCACGAACTTGAGCATGTTGAGCCGGTAATACAGGTCCGGGCGGAACCGGCCCGTTTCGACGAGTGGTTGCAGTTCCAAGTTGCTCGCCACGATCAGGCGAGCCTGGCAATGCTGCGTCTGGTTCGAACCGACCGGCTCGAACTCGCCGGTCTCGATCACCCGCAGCAGCTTCACCTGCTGTTCGGGGCCGAGCACGTCGATTTCGTCGAGCAGGATCGAGCCCCGGCGGGCCGCCAGGAACTTCCCCTCCTTGTCGGCATGGGCACTGGTGAAGCTCCCTTTCATGTGACCGAACAACTCCCCTTCGATCAGGTCGGCGGGAAGTGCTCCACAGGCCACGGGCAGGAACGGTTCGTGGCGACGCGGACTGACTTCGTGAATCAGCTTCGACAGGAACGTCTTGCCGGCACCGGTTTCACCGATCAGCAGGATCGTCACGTCGTGACGCGCCGCGACTTCCAGATCGAGCAGCATCTGTTGCAACTGCGGCGAGTTCGTTTCGAAGCGGCGTCCAATCCCAGTCATCACACCGAGTGACTTCTCCTCGCCGAGATCATTGGGCAGCAGCGTCGACTTGGGATGGGACGCGACCGAGTGTTGCGATGACGTGGCAACCGGCTCCGCTTCCGCCTCTTTCGGAAACAGCGAGTGAAACGCCTTGAGCAGCGTGATGCGATCCAGCTTGCCGCGGCACATCGCGATGTCGTTCATCGCCGCGTGCCGGGCCAGCGGTTCCGGGCATTCTTCCGACGTCACCATCGCGACACGCAGCTTGGGAAACCGCTGGGCCACCATTTCCAAGATCCGATTCTCGGCATGTCCACCACTGCCGACGCGCCGGAAATCCGCCACCAGGGCCTGTGGCTCCACGCCCCGGCTGAGATCGATCAGCCCTTCGAAGGAGTCGCACGAGCGAACGTCAGCCTTCCCTTCGAACAGTCCCGGGACTTCCGATGCCATGAGCTGATCGCGGCTGAGCACGACAATGACGGGCTTGGTCATGTGATACATCCTGTCGAGCGGGTCACGGAATGATTTGAAAGAAACCACCGGCTGGGGACCGGTCCGATGTTCAGGCACTGAGACGGTCCGATCAGGTCTTAAACAAATGGAGTGCCAAAGCGCCAACACCCGGTGACGATTCGATTCCAATCCAATTGACTGTTAACGGTTAAGATCATTGAACAGGGCGCGGGCTCCGTGATGGCACGGCGTTGAATGAGGCGATGAATCAACACCGCCGAACACCCCGTGTTGACGTTTCGCCACACGTTTCCGCTCGGCGACAGGCGGGCTACGATCGGCCGCTGTGCGGAGTGGCGAGTGTCGAGTGCGACGAGTCTCGTCCGCTGTTTGGAACGGGCTCTTCCTTACTACCCACTATCCAC
>JANMLE010001523.1:0-1711 GCA_031372385.1 Planctomycetota bacterium
TCCGGTAAGAAAAAGAAACAACGGCGTGGAACGAATGGCACAGAGATCGTAGAGCGTGCGGCTCGCCTGCTGAATGTCGTGGACAGGCTGATTGCCATAACAACGAATCGCAGGCGGGCCGCCTACGGTACGTGTGATTCAACAAGCCGTGACGAACGCGGCTGAGAAGAAACCCTTCTCACGGTCGTGAGTCTATGGAGCCGTCATCCACCGCCACGAGAGCCAGCACAAGAGCGGGAACAGCGCGAAGACCAGCGCCAGCGCGATCACGTTGGCCTTGCGTTCGTCGGGCCAGCGGGCCATGTCGGGTGCCTCTTCCAGCCCTCAAACAAGCGAGTCTTCTTTGGGAGTGCTCCGGCTTGACGGAGCTTTCGGATTTTGGATTGCGGCGCAGCCGCTTTGGCAACTCTCTCGAAAGGGGGATTCCGCAGATTCGAAAGAAAGCGGCCGGGCCGCATGCCAAAGCTCCGTCAAGCCGGAGCACTCCCAAAGTTCGCATGACTCAGTTCTAGCCGATGATTTCCTTGTCGGTTTCCGGAACCTCATCGCTGTCCGGATCGAACCAGGAGTCCTTAAAGACGATTCGCTTCTTGTGCTTCATGGCCAGGTTGGAGGTCAGCGCCATGATGGCGTCCTTCATCCCCTGCTCGCCGGGACAGCGCAGGCCGCCGTCGCTGATCGTGCCGAAGTTCTTGGTTCGGATGCAGTAGGCGAAATGCTCCATCTCTTCAGTGTAACCGCGGCTCACCTTGCCGATGTCGGCCACCGCCGCGGCCTTCGACGGACCCAGGCTGGCACTGGCACTCAGGGTCGGCTGGCCGTCGTTCCCTTTCAGGACGTACAGCCGCTGATCGAGTCCCCCCTTCGAGCCGGCGCTGGCTTCCTTGGACAGGATCGCGTCCTGCTCTTCCTTCATGATCAGTGTGCCGCGGCTGCCGAACACGGTCTCACCGTACGGCTCGCTGCGGTTCGTGTTGATTGAGGAGTACGTCACGATGCAGACATCGTTCTTGTCCTCGGCATAATGCTTGCCGGGAAACTCGAATGTCATGTAGACGTGATCGTCGACGTCGCGGTCGTCCCCCTGCTGATCGGGTGTGCCGATGCCCTTCACGCCGTAATAGTTCTTGCCGCCGTAGCCCATGCAGGCGATCGGCTTCACCTTGCCGAGGAAGATGCTGGCGGCGTCGAGCTGATGACTGCCGAGTTCCGCCATCAAGCCGCCGCCCGTGTCGTTGTACAACCGCCAGTTGACCAGGCGCTGCATTGACGGGTAACCGAATTCCTGGGCCAGGAAATCGTCCAGCGGAAGATCCTTGGCTTTGGCGCGCGCCGCCAGTTCGTCGATGTCGGCCTTGAACTTTTTCTCGAAGGATTCGTCGGTATAGCCGCCCGGTCGCCAACTGTCCGAACCGGGGAAGCTGTTGTTCCGGTGCCACTGGGCGCGGATGAATTTCAATTCCCCCAGCAACCCGGCCTGGATCAGCGCGTTGGCGTTGTCGTAGAGCACGTTGTAGTGCCGCTGGTGTCCGACGGCCAGCAGCTTCTTTGCCTCGCGCGCGGCCCGGATCATCTCCTTGCATTCGATCACCTTGTGAGCCATCAGCTTTTCGGTGAGGACATGCTTGCCGGCCTTCAGACAGTCGATCGCGACCTGCGCGTGCTGAACGAGCGGAACGGCGATGACGACCGCTTCGATCTCGGGATGCTT
>JANMLE010001531.1:0-4153 GCA_031372385.1 Planctomycetota bacterium
GCTCAACAAGGTTCAATTCGAGACTTTGCGGCATGAAAAAGACTCCCGACCCCCTCGCCACAGCGGCTTTTCGCACAGCCTCTGAGACGACAACAATTGACGGGTGCCGAACGAGATTCCCCAGTCCACGAGATTCGAGAACAAACTGATGTGGTTCCTGCTTTCATTGATGCTGCTTGGTCAGGCCGATCCTCCCGGAGCGGCCGCCGATGCTCCCGCCAAGGCGCCTGCGGCTGCCGCGGGTGAGAATGCTCCCAAGGCCGCTGCCGCGCCGGCTGAGCAGCCGAAGTCCGACGGCCCCGCGGCAGGCAAGTCCGACGACAAGCCGTCGGGCTGGTTGCATGACATGATGCATACCGGTGCGCTCGGCTACATGATCGCCGGCGGCATCTTCATGTGGCCGATCCTGATCCTAGGTGTCGTCGCGCTGGCGGTGATCATCGAACGTTATCGCGCGCTGATGATGCTGAACTCCAAGGCGGAGGAACTGCGCCGGAAGGTGCGGGAATTGTTGGAGGTCGATCGCGTCGAAGAGGCGCTCAACCTGTGCGACCGCGAACACGGCCCCGTCCCGGCGATCCTGGCGGCCGGGCTGCGGAAATATCTCGTGGCCGACCGCTTGGGATACGATGCCGCCAAGACCGAGGAGCAGGTGATCAAGGGGATGGATGATTACTCCGTCCACGTGGTGGCGGCGATGGAACGCCACTTGCCGATTCTGGCGACCGTGTCGAGTGCCGCGCCGATGATCGGATTCCTGGGGACGGTGCAGGGGATGGTGCTGTCGTTCGCGGACATCGTCGCCAAGATGGGCGAGGTGAACATCGTGGTGGCGGCCGCCGACGGGATCATGGTTTCGCTGCTGACAACGGTGCTCGGACTGGTCGTCGGAATCCCCGCGTTCATCGCCTTCAACTACTTCAACAGTGTCGTCAACGAGTTCATCCTCAACGTGGAGGAATCGTCCGCGGAACTGATCGAAGCGGTCACGATGCAGTTGGCGTTCGCGGAACGGGACCAACACGCCGCCGCGCAGGTCGCCTCCGTTGGCGAGTAGGGTGCGTGAAGACTTCGGAACGCACCGGCCGAAGATTTCGTCTCCCACAACGGTGCGTTCCGAAGACTCCACGCACCCTACGCTCACCCACCATTCGCACCGACAGATCGATCCGTCATGAACCGCGAACGTCTCACCAAGAAGCTGCTGGTCGAACCCGCCGCCGTGGCCACAGGCGACATCGCGTTCAATTTGATCGTGTTCTTTCTCGTCTGCGCCTCAACGCAGCCCGACACCGGCAGACGACAGGATCTGCCGCGCAGCGAACAGACGAAGCAGCAGGAACAGAAGAGCAAGAACATCGAACTCGCCCTGACGCGGACCCGCACCGTTGTGAGCCTCAACGGCGATCCGGTGAAAATCGGTGAACTGCCGGCGCGGCTGCGGCGGCTGTTGGAAGGGAAGCGGCTCCCCGAGGACCGGGTCGTCGTTGTGAAGAGCAAGCCCGATGTTCCGTACGATCACTGGATCGCCACCACAACTTTGATCCAGGATCTGGGGGCGAGCATCACCATTCAACGCGAGGAAGAACGCACGGTCATGGTCGGAAACTGACCTGGTGGAACAGCGCACGCTCGCCTTTCCGGTCCCCTCTCCCGCCCGCTTCGGGGGGAGAGGGCTAGGGTGAGGGGGCTGCGGATGAGTTTCGAGGTCATGATGTCTCAAGAGTTTCGCGATGGAATGGACGAATCGGCATTCTGCATCTAACCCACTGACTCCCCCCTCACCCTAACCCGGATTATTCATGAGGAACCACGAAATACGCGAAATACACGAAAGTGAAGAGATTTGCGGGCAGCGTTTCTCAAGACATTGCTCGCCGTACCGTAGCGGTCACTGGGGATCAGAACTCTGGTCTCTTCTTCACTTTCGTGTTTTTCGTGTATTTCGTGGTGAATAATCCGGGCTAACCCTCTCCCCCCCACAAAGCCGGGGGGAGAGGGGACAAGACATCCACTGAAAACCCAGCAGAGCCAATAGGCTTGGTACGAGATTCATGAAGTTCAAACGGCGACAAATGAAGGCGGACGTCCCCAGCGTGGCGATGGGGGACATTGCCTTCAATCTGCTGATATTCTTTGTGATCCTGGCCAAGGCCCAGGACGACAGTCACCTGCAATGGCAGCCGGCACCGGCCAAGCAGTTGCAGGGGTTCGCCTCGGCGAAGGCGAGTGTCGTCATCGATCGCGAGAACAAGTTGCACTTGAACGGCCAGGAGATCGGCCAGGCCCAACTTGCCAAGGGGATCACCGAAGCCCTGGGGCCGACTCCGCAGGGGGACCGCATCGTGCTGCTGAAAGTTCACAAGGATGCGACGGCCATGTACTACGAGGCGGTGATTGAGGCGATCAGCGAGGCGGGCGGGGATCTCGTCCACATTCTGGAAGAAAAATAGAGGTCTCTGCCATTCGTGTTAGTAATAGAAGATGAGACCTTCGGTCAGACGTTTCGGCGGGGTCGGGAGACCCGCGCCGAACAGAGTTGCAACAGCGCTTTCAGAGCGTCAGCGTCACCCAGCGAGATGAGGCAGGAAATGGACGGCAAATTGAAAGAGATCCCGGTTTCACCACCGGCGGTGATTGGTCTGACCAAGGACATCCGGCGACTGAAGGAGAGCGGCACGGCCTCGGTGGCCGAACTGCGGGAGTTTTTGAAGACCCTCAAGGCCCGCAATCCGCAGGAGGTGATCGGCATTGTGTCGTCGAGCCTGCTGGTGCAGAGCCTGGGGATCTCGTGCGTGATCACGGCGCTGTTCATGGCGCTGCTCACCGCCGGACCGTACTACCTCTACGGTCCCCCCAAGCCCAAATCCGTCGCGGGCAAGTCGGCCGCGGCGGCTGCCAATCGTCCCGCCTCGGATGGAGCGGCAGCCACCGGTACTCCGTCGCCAACCGGGACCGCGGTGTCCGGTGCGCCCGATGCGGAACGCGCGGCGAAAGCGATGGGACTGGATGAAACCAAGTCGGCCGACCCGAAGAAGAATCCGCTCGACAAACCCGACATCGACAAGCTGCTCGACGGGCTGTGATCCATCGCCGTAGTGCGGACCCCCAGGTCCCGACGAGGCGTCACACGTACTGTGATTTGAAGTCCCGATTCGTTCGTCTCGTTCGGACCTGGGGGTCCGGACTATGTTCCAAGACATCCCCGCACCATGACGTTCTTTTCGCGATTGCCCCGCAGGCTGATCCGGCAGACCCTAGGTTATGCCGCGCTGTGGCTGGTCGCGCTGATTCTGTGGCGCGTCACAGACTGGCTGCCCAAGTGGCTGCTGGCGGTGGCGTTTCTGCCGTCGCTGCCGTTGGGGATCGTGTGGCTCCGACAGCTCCGCTTGCATGGCGGACGCGATCCGCTGGCGAGTTCGCTCGTGCTGACGGGCCTGTATCCCTTCTGGTGGCAGTTGGCGGTGTTCCTCGCCGAGTTCGCCGGCCTGTATGAAGTCCGTGCGGCGCTGATGTCCACCGGCCTGTTCGGATTGTTCCTCATCGGGTTGGCGTGGATGGTCTGGTGGCTCGAAGGGGCGTCGCGGCGCATCGAGCAATCACTGTTGGAAGAGGTGCTGCGCGGCGGGACGCTGCTGACCTCGCCAGTGGCCGCCGTGGAAGCTCACGCGCAGGCGGCTCATCGGCGATCTTGGAATCCGCTCAATCCGCGCGCGTGGTACTACGGGCGCGGCAGCCGCAAGCTGAAACAGTCGATGCTCGCCCTGTTGACGTACGGGCTCTCCTTCTGGATGTCGGTCGTGCTGATCTCGCAGATCGGCGGCTGCAACCGGATCTACGAGATGCCGGCCGGCGGTGGCCAACAGAAGACGATCGCGCAGACGGTCAAAATTCAGAAGGTGATCCGCAAGAAGTACGTGGTGAACCCGTTCAGCGCGATCAAATTCAACGTGCCGCCGATCGACGACATCAAACTGCAACTGCAGGAAGTCACCGCCCATCAATACGTCGTCGGCTATGGTGAGGGAACCGGCGCCGGGTTTGCCGGAGGTACTCAGAAGGGCAAGGTCCGCTTGATCCGCCTGGAATACGACGCGGGCGACTGGAACCTGAACTTCGGCATCGGCGGCGACAACAACATGCTGCTGGAATA
>JANMLE010001595.1:0-1342 GCA_031372385.1 Planctomycetota bacterium
CGTGATCTTCACCGTGGCCTTTGACGGTACGATCGTCTTCGGACCGACACCTGTGTAGCCGCTGACCAAGCCGTTCACTTCGCAGGTGGGGCGTGCCCAGCGGCGCTCGATTGTTGAATAGCCCGCTTCGCCTGCGACCTCGGTGATCCCCAGTTCCGCCTTGAAGCCCGCTTCGTCGAATCCCAGATCGCGAAACTGCTGTCGTTCGGCGGCGGTTAACTCAACAACCTTGTCGTAGAAGCCGGGGATGCGCACCCGGCCCTGGTCATCGTGCAGCGACGCGATCAACCGCGCGATCCCGACAGCGGGATTGGCGACTGCGCCGCCGAAGATCCCGGAATGAAGATCCTTGCACGGTCCGGTCAGCGTCACTTCCACCGCGAGGATGCCGCGCAGGCCGTATGTGATCGCCGGCTGGCCGGGGGCGTATTGGCTGGTGTCGCTGACCACGGCGACATCGCAGCGCAGTCGGTCCTTGTTCGCCGCGAGAAAGTCTTCGAGATTGCGGCTGCCGACTTCCTCCTCCCCTTCGATGACGTATTTCAAGTTCACCGGCAGGCTCCCCACCGAACGGAGCCACGCTTCGGCCGATTTGATGTGCGTGAACATCTGCCCCTTGTCGTCGGTGGCCCCGCGCGCGTACAGCAGGCCGTCGCGGATCGTCGGTTCGAACGGCGGCGTGGTCCGCAGATCGAGCGGATCGGCCGGCTGCACGTCGTAGTGACCGTAGACCATGACCGTTGGAGCACCGGGTGCGTTCAACCATTCGGCGTAGACGATCGGGTGTCCCGCGGTGTGAACGATCTCGGCCTTGAATCCCAAGTCGGCGAACTGACGATGAATAAACTCCGCCCCGCGCCGCATGTGCGGTTTGCATTCGGGATCGGCGCTGACGGTCGGAATCCGCAGCAGCTCTTTCAGCTCTTCCAAGAATCGGTCGGCGTGCTGGTCGAGATAGTTGGCAACAGCGGCAAGCATGTGGGCGATCCTCCGTGACGGCGCGTTCTGTTGGGGTGGCCTAATGGTCCATCGTGAATGGCATTGCTGGATTGCTGGATTGCTGGACCTGACAGCCGAAAACGACTGCCGTTCAAGTCGCGGAGAGAATACTCGCCGGACGCGCGCGGCGAAAGCACGCGCCCGGAGTCCGACATCGTCGTTAGGCGACCGGCAACTCTGGATTGACCCGCCACCGAGTTTACCTCGGTGGCTCGACGGCTTCTGCACTACTCTTGGCCCCCAACAATCAATTCAAGTAGGGCAGATGCCGTCGAGCCACCGGGACAAGCCCAGTGGCGGGGAAGCTAACTCTTGCCGCTCGCCTAACTGTCGGGATTTGAGC
>JANMLE010001603.1:0-1106 GCA_031372385.1 Planctomycetota bacterium
AGGACGATCCCCTTCCCCTTCAGTCCGCTGACCGACAGTGGTCCGGAATTGATCCAGGCATTGGGATCGGTCGGGAAGGGCGGGGCCTGATCCGCCCGAACCTCGGCAATCATCCCCAAGCACGCGATCAGCGCCGGCAACAGTCGGCAAGCATTCGTCGACGGAAACAGTCGGTCCATGATGAGCCCCCTGGGGAGATGAACTGGAGCGAAGGTGCGTGGAACAGCGTAGACGGATGCGATGCCGACTGCAATCGCGCGGCACGGCCGCGCGTTCGTGCGATGGACGCCCGCGTCGGCCGAATCATCCCGTGACGAGCGATGTGGACGACCGTCGTGCAGAACCTCCGGCCAACGCCTCAACCACTACTTCTTCTTGCGGCGGATCTCGTAGTTGCCGCGCGTCTCGTCGTAGTCGAGTTCGATCAGGCCCTGGTCGGCGATGTCTTCGATCATGTCCGAGAAGCTGCCGTAGCCGTAGTAACTCTCGTTGAACCCCGGATAGACGCGGCGGATCGTCTGCTTCAGCATCGATCCCCACACCGGGTCGTAGTCCTGCTCCAGCGATTGCAGCACTTCCAGCAGGCGGTCGGCGGCCTCCTGCTTCTTGTCGTCCACCTTGACCTTCGCCCCCGGCTTGGCAACGACGACCGGCTTCGGCTTCTGGGCGATGCGGATCAGGTCGTCGTAATAGAGGAACTCGTCGCAGTTGGCGATCAGCAGGTCCGACGTCGAGCTCTTCACACCGCAGCCCAGGACGCGCTTGTTGTTCTCCTTCAGCTTGGAGACCAGCGGCGAAAAATCGCTGTCGCCCGAGATCAGGGCGAAGAAGTCGATGTGCTGCTTCGAATAACACAGGTCGAGCGCATCGACGACCATGTGGATGTCGGCGCTGTTCTTGCCGCTCATCTTCGTCTGCGGGATGTCGATCAGCTCGATCCCCTGCGAGTGGAACTCGCGCACGGCGTCGCGGTAGTGGCTCCAGTCGCAATAGGCCCGCTTGTGGACGATGCGTCCCTTTTCCAGCAGGCGTTTCAGGATCAACTGGATCTGAAACGGCCCCGACTTCATGTCACGCACGCCGATGGCCAGGTTTTCGAAATCGAC
>JANMLE010001618.1:0-1701 GCA_031372385.1 Planctomycetota bacterium
ACGGGACCGCCGCAGTGACGGCACGTACCCCGGCGGCCTTTGCATCCCGTCCCGTCGGCGGAGCGACGGGACTACAGTACTCATCCGGAACACATCAAAAGTGCCCGGCCTACTCTCCCGTCGCCGTTGGCTCCGGGTTCAACGAGTTCCGCGACCGGCGAACTACTTCGTCGTCCAGACCGGCGGCGGGGCGATCTCAGCGGTAGGCGTGTTGCCCGGTCCCGGTCGGCCGCTGCCTTCCACGCGGCTGATGCAGCGCACGCTGAGGTCACGATCACAGAGCATCTGGCAACTGAGTCGCACGCCGGTCACTCCCTTGGCCGCCAGCACAGTCTTTTCGGCGACGGTCATCTGCTCCGGTTCCCCGGCCAGCACTTCAACCCGGCAGGTGGTGCAGCGGGCATTCCCGCCGCAGGCATGCAGTTGATCGACACCGGCCACTTCGGACAGCGCGAGCACCAGGCGCTTTCCGTCTGGCACTTCGAACTCACCAAATCCTTCAACCGTCAACTTGGGCATTGCTGTATTCCACGAGGGTTCTGAAAAGACGAGGACAGGATGTCTACTGCTACACGAAGCGGGCGCTCGCTTGCAACCGGTCCGAGTGAACTTTTGGTCAACGTTGCTCATTCGATTTCGTTTAACCCGGAGCCAACGGCGACGGCGGTGGGTGCCAACGCTCACCATCCTGGCATTCGTCCTGATACCGCGCGCCGTAGCCGTACCACCATTCCCGTCGCCGATGGCTCCGGGTTAAACGAGGGAGTCTGAATCGATACCAGCGACGCGGCTCAGTGCCGGGTCGCCTTGTGCATCCGGCGCGACAGGAATTCGTGCAGCGCCACTTCCAGCGGTTGGTCGGTTCTCAGCAGGACGTAGTCCATGTGCAGGTCGCGGGCGCCGCCGCGGACGGCCCGCAGGAAGGCGTCGAATTCCCGCTGGTAGGCGGCCTTCAACGAACGGGGCTCGGTGTGTTGGTTGCCCAAACCTTCCAGGCCCTTGAAGAGCGTCGGGTCGACAAACGGGAAGTCCTGTTCGGCGGGGTCGATGACATGCAGCAGCACCACGTCGTGACGTCGGTGGCGGAAGTGTTTCAGACCCAGCAACAGGGACGCGGGGTCGTCGAACAGGTCGCTGAGGATCACCACGAGGCCGCGGCGCTTGATCCGTTCGGCCAGGTCATGCAGGATCGGTCCGATCGACGTTTCGCCGCGCGGCTGGGCTTCGTCGAGCAGGTGGCACAACTGCCTGAGTTGCGCCGGCGTGCTGGAGGGACGCAGGACATGCCGCACGGCCGAATCAAATGTCGCCAAGCCGACCGCATCCTGCTGATGGATGATCAGGTAACCGAGTGCCGCGGCCACGTGCTGGGCGTATTCGAACTTCGAGAACGCCGCCTTGTCCGAGCGGTACGCCATCGACTCGCTGCTGTCGACGAGCAGATGGCACGAGAAGTTGGTTTCCTCGTCGTACTGCTTCAGGTAGATCCGGTCGCTCTTGCCGTAGACCTTCCAGTCGACGTACCGCAGGTCGTCGCCTTGCACGTATTCGCGGTGCTCGGCGAACTCGACCGAGAACCCGTGATACGGAGACTTGTGCAGTCCGGAAACGTACCCCTCGACAATCATCCGGGCCTTCAGTTCGAGCCCTTTGAGTTTGTTGAGCGTCTGCGGATCGAGAAGTTTTTGCAGAGGGTCCATC
>JANMLE010001619.1:0-4777 GCA_031372385.1 Planctomycetota bacterium
TCCTCTCCACCACTTTGCACTTTGCACTGATCACTTCTCACTTTGCACTGAATCTGTCGGACCAATCCGTCACAGTTGAAGTCAGAAGAATGCAGGCCGATACGACGGGCAAGAGTGCCCATCCTCCAAGTGATTGCAATCGTTTGGAAGGGCCTCCTACAATGGCCCCGCTCCGGCTGGTCATCTCTTTTCAATCGGGTCACAGACATGGGTGCGTTCGACTTTGATGATCGTCCCGTTCCGGTCCGCAAGGCGGCCAAGTCGGGGATGAGTCCCGCGGTCATCGTCGGGGGTGTGATCGGCATCGCGGGTCTCGCCGTGGGGGCGATGTGGTTCATGTCCGGCAAGCCGGTCCGCTTGACGCTCGATTCCGTCGAGGACCAGACGGTCGACGAGGATGCCACGGTCTCAGTCACGTTGAAGTCGCAGGCCGAGGGATTGCAGCCGGGGGAATGGACGTACGGCATGATCTCGGGTCCGCCCGGAGCCAGGGTGGATGCGAAAGCCGGAGTCTTCACGTGGAAGCCGAGCGAGGACCACGGTCCCGGCGAACACCAGGTGACCGTGGCGGTCCAGGCCAAGGGTGCCAAGCCCGCGCATGACAAGAAGTCGTTCACGATCACGGTCAACGAAGTCAATCAGCCACCGGTCATCACGGACATCCCCGCGCAACAGGCGACGGCGGGCGGAACCGTGAGGGTGGCGATCAAGGCCAAGGATGCGGACAAGCCGGCGCAGGTGCTTGTGTACCGACTGAAGAGTGGTCCCGAGGGGGCGAAGGTCGATGCGGCGTCCGGCGTGTTCACGTGGACGGTTCCAGCCTCCGGCACGACCGCGGAACAGTCCGTCGAAATCACCGTGGCGGACGCCGAGACGGGTGGAGCGGAAGCATCAACGAAGTTCACGATCCAGATCGCGCCACCGGCTTCGCCTCTGTTGCGATTGGTGGCTTCGCTTGAGGCGGCGGGTTTGACGGTCGAGAAGACCGTGAGCGAAGTCCCGCCCGGGTTCACCGGCACCGCCACGCACTTCGCCATTGGCGACGAGTATCTGGCCGTGCTGGAGTACGAATCCGCCGAGTCGGCGCGCGAGGACGCGCAGGGGGTGACGGATGCCGGGCAGATGCTGTTCGGTGAGCCGGCGGCTTGGAAAGCGAAAACCAGCCTGTTCCGCAACGAGACGTTGATCGCGATCTACGGCGGCACGTCTCCGCAGGTCGTGAAGTCGCTGAACACATCGCTGGGCGCGCCGTTCGTCGTGGCCGAAGCCAGCAAGATGACACCCAAGCCCGAGAAGCCCGTCGAACCGACGGTCGCCGAGAAACTTGTCGCATCGCTGGTCACATTGCACGAGAAGCAGAACCTGACCGGCAAGAAGGACTATCCCGGCGTGCGCAAGGTGTTCGCCGAGTTCTTCGAAAAGCAGCACGAACTGTTGCTGACCAAGCTCGGCGAAGGGGACGGTGCCGAGTTCAAGAAGTGGCTCGTCGAGCACGTCGACTTCAAGGAGGAATTCCTGATCGCCGTCGCCCCCGAGGACGATCTGGCCGCCGCTTGGAAGATCCTGCAAGCACTGCATCAGAAGTTTCCCGGCAAGCTGAACGACTACGGTCAACTCGCCATTGCCATCGCGCTGACATGGGACAACGAGCGGAACGTCGATCACTACGAAGACCACCAGCGGCGCACGCACTCCAACATGCCCAATGGAATGCTCGGTGCCGTCGAGAACTTCGAGTACTTCGTCGACGCCGCGGGAATCATGCAGGGCCGGGCCCAGTTCCTGCCGTGGGAGTTCCTCGTCTACCTGGTCAATCACAAGACGCCGCGGCTTGAGCGCGAATGGGCGGCGGCGAACTATGTCGCCAAGCGACCCATGTATGGCAAGTGTTACGCAGATGTCCCGTACGACAACGAAATGCTGAAAACGTCAAGCAAGACCTGCAAGTTGGAGGGGAAGGATTACTCGCTCCCCAACATCCGCCAGTTCGGCGGGGTCTGCGCGATGCAGGCCGACTTCGCCGCGCGCGTCGGCAAGAGCATCGGTGTCCCGGCCGAATACGTTGCGGGCGAATCGGCCGGGGGCGAGTTGCATGCGTGGGTGATGTGGGTGGAGGTCAAGCAGGTCTCGCGGACCTCGATTTCCTTCACGCTGGAATCACACGGGCGATACCGTGGCGACAAGTACTACGTCGGCACGCTGCGCGATCCGCAGACGGGAAAGGGAACCACCGATCGAGAACTCGAGTTGCGGCTGCAGGGGGTGGGACTCAGCCCGGTGGCGTTCCATCAGGCGAAGCTCGTGATGCAGGCGTACCCGCAGTTGCGGGACAAACTCGATTTGAAGCCGGCGCAGGAGATCGCGTTCCTCAACGACGTGATCGAACTCTGCCCCGGCAACGAAGCCGCGTGGCAGCAGGTCGCGCTGCTCGCGCGGGAAGGCCGGATCGCCAGCGACAGCAACCGCCAGATGACGGCGATGTTCGACAAGCTGTTCCGCACGTTCGCGGGCTTTCCCGACTTCACATGGAAGGTCTTCGACGACCTGGTGCAGTACCAGAAGAACACCAAGCAACGGAACAAATACTACGAGCGGCTGGTCCAGATGTACGAAGTGGGGGGCCGCCCGGACCTGGCATGCGAAGCCCGGTTGATGCTGAGCAACTACCTGCTGGAGGAGGGACACACCAAGGAAGTGATCGACGGGCTGGCGTTCACGATCAAGAAGTTTCCCGACGAGGGCCGCTACGTCCCGAAACTGCTCGACAAACTGGAACAGGTCTGCCTGGGTGTGAAGGGGGCCGACCAGCAGTTGCTGCGGTTCTACACGGAGTTCATCCCGATGATTCCGCCGAAGCGGGGCAACGACCCGAGTCCGTATTGCATGCGGATGCTCGAACGGGCCATCGAGAAGTTCACCGCCGCCGGTCAGGCCCAACAGGCCCAAGTCTTCGCCGTGCAACTCGCCAAACTGAAAGCCGCGGAGTAGCGGTTGTCCTCCGGTCCCCTCGCCCCCGTCTTCGGGGGAGAGGGTTAGGGTGAGGGGGCCGAATGGTCGAGCGACTTCGAAGCAAGCGAACGAAGCATCGACTCATGCGGCTCCGTGTTTCCGGTGTCCGGTCCGCCGGTGAGAATCCCCCCTCACCCTAGCCCTCTCCCCCCGAAGACGGGCGGGAGAGGGGACAGGAAAAGACGCTGTGAACATCAGCCAGCGACGGCCCGCTCACCACTTCTCCTGCGGGCGGAGGAACTCGATCGTGAGCGGGTACTTCCAGGCTTCACCATTGTTGGCCTTGATGGCGGCGATGATCGGAAACACCAGGCTGCAGACCAGCAGCGCGATGAGCAGCGGGATCCCAACGAGCAGGGCGATCAGGATCACGCTGATCACCGCGTAGATGATCGATGAGATGATCCAGTTGGTCGCGTTCCGGCCGTGTTCATCCAAGCCGGGAAGTTGGTCCTTGTTGAGCTGCCAGATCAGAATCGGGGCGGCCAGCCCCACGACCGTCACGTAGCCCAACAGCATCGACAGGTGCAATGCGAATGCATAACCCCGCGTTCGGCGCTCCAGTTCTTCGGCACTCAACGGACCAGAGTTTGATGCGAAAAAACTTTGATTTCCCGCTGATGGGTTCAATACGCGCGCCTTGGCCGCGGCGAACTCATCATCATCGATCGCCCCGGAATCGCGAAGCTGCTGCAGTTTTTGGAGTTCGTCCGCCACGCT
Organism: Planctomycetota bacterium; assembly: GCA_031372385.1. Taxonomy (GTDB): domain Bacteria; phylum Planctomycetota; class Planctomycetia; order Planctomycetales; family Planctomycetaceae; genus Schlesneria. Next base: position 3,730 of record JANMLE010001619.1, read on the forward strand.
CATGGGTCTGGCCTTTCTGTGCAAGAGGTGCCGTTGAATCGGTGGTGGGTCAGTTTGAAAACGGAATTCGTGTGGCACGCCCTGAGTCCTCGAAGGGCGTGGGAATTACGCTGTGCTTCGATCCACGCCCTTCGAAGACTCAGGGCGTGCCACTCAAACTGACCCACTACCGTTAAATCGATCATACAGGAGAGTCACGGAGCAATCTTCAGCAGATACGCAAAGTGCGGCCCGCCAGTGTCGTTGGCGTCCTGCAGGCTGAGGAAGTACGAGCCCGACTTGCCGAGCACGGTTTCCAGACGCGGATCGCGGCCATCGCTGTCGTCGTTGCCGGCGATGACCTGTCCCGTGCTGTCGTACAACGTGAGCACCGGGTCCAGCGGCGAGCCCGCTTGGGATGCCAGCACGCTGATCACCAGCTTTTGTCCCGCCTGTCCTTTGATCTCAAACACATCGACGTTGCGGGCCTCGTGGATCGTTCCGACGACGGTCTTGCCGGCGGCGACCATCTGCGCCGTCTTGAATCCGTCGTTGGGCTCCTTGTCTTCGATCAGATCGTCGGACTTGGCCACCGTGATCTCATAAGGAGCGCTGGTCCCACCGGCCGAGACGGCGACCAGCGACAACCGTCCCGGCGGAGTTTCGGCGGGGAGAGTAAACTTCGCCTCGACCTGCGTGTCGCCGATCCGCTTGGCTTCGTAGTTCGGTGGGACCGTCGCCTTGCCCTTCGAGGCGATCTCGACCTTGATCTCCGTCGCGCCGAGTTTCAACTCGGTGATGTCGTCGAGGAACAGGCCGCGCAGCGCGAGATTGACCGGCACTCCCGCCGTGATTGCCAGCGGTGACGCCACGATGATCCGCGGCTGCTTGTCGGGCTTGGCTTCCTGAGCCAGGCAGGCCGACGCGCCGATCAACAGGACCACGGTTGAAACCAGAACCAAGACACTTCGCATGGAGCTTCTCTTCCCCCGGACACGGCCGGGAACGGCTTTCTTGTCAGTCGTCAGAACCGGGTGACCTTACTGTAGTCCGGTCGCTCCGCCGACCG
>JANMLE010001631.1:0-1116 GCA_031372385.1 Planctomycetota bacterium
CCCCCCCCCCCCCCCCACGGGGGGGCTTTCAGCCGTCGCGCGGTGGTTCCTCTTTGCCTCTGCCCGGATCCTCACCCGCCAGCTTGAGCGCCTCAAGGATCAGCTTCTCGGCCTCCTCCGGCCGACCCTGTTGAAGCAGCGGGCCGACTTGCTGCATCAACTTTTGGATGGGCACCACGTCCTTGCCGCTCCGCTGCATTTGCTCGGCAGCCCGCTGAATTCGCTGAAGTTTTTCGACGAGCTGCGGCGGCGGGCCGTGTTGGCGACGCACAATCTCCGGCCGCTTCCCGTGATTCTCCAACTGCTGATGCGCGGTGGCGTAGCGCTTGCGAACGAAGGTCTTCATCGACGCGACGATCTCCTCGTAGCTTTGCTCACTGGGGTTGGTGACACGTCGATGAGGAAACGGATCGGCCCTGAGATCGTCCTTGATCAAGGCATACTTGGCATCAATGATCGCGCAGAGTCGTTCCGGTTCGAAGTACTTGTCGAGAATGATTCGTGCCGTGTCGCGGTATCGTTGCAGCAAGGCGGGATCAGCCACAATCCGTTCCAGCAACGGATTCGGTACGTGACCGCCCAACGGCCAGGCGGCGTTCCAATCGTCGACGACACGGATTTGCCCGAAGGCGATTTCGCAGAACCCGACGTCCAGATCCCACGGCAAATAGTTCCAGCGATTCTGTTTCCCGTCGTAGTACAGATAGTAATTGTGAGGATGCCAGCCGGTCAGTTGGTCGAACGCGCCAGATAGCAGCAGGACGGCCGTCACGCGCAGGAAGTCATTCACTTCCATGTTTGATTCCAGGTTCGCCGCGAAGTCCTTGTCTGGCGACTGATTTATCATCCGGATGAATTCGACCAGTCGTCGCTGTCCTTTCTTCGCGGACTTGGTCTCCGGCTCGAAGGCCCGCGCGTAGACCGACGGATCGTCGCCGAGGAACTGAAGATTGGCACCGGGGCCTCCTTCATCGACCTTGAACAACAGGCCGTTCGAATCGGGAAAATGGCGTTCGATGAACGTCTCATCAATCCGCTCCACATTCCCATAGACCCCGTGGTACTTGTCATTCAGAAACACCTTGGCGAAGTTGCAGCGATGCGTTTTGATGCGCT
>JANMLE010000204.1:0-1677 GCA_031372385.1 Planctomycetota bacterium
GCGCGGTCAGGTGACTCCTGTTCAAGCGGCCTGTTTCCCGCCGATGGTGATCAACATCGAACGGCAATGCACGTCCGAGCCGCCGCTCACCGAAGTCGTGGCCGACTTCGAAGCCGTGCGCGGACAGGTCGGGGTGCTCGCCACCAGTTTGATGCTCGGCTTCCCCTATGCGGATGTGGCGGAAATGGGGGCGTCGGCGCTGGTCGTCACCGATGGCAATCCGGCGCTCGCCCAGTCGCTCGCGAATCAACTGGGTGAATCGATGTGGTCGCGGCGCGAGGGGCTGGCCGGTTCGTTCATCTCGGTCGAAGATGCCGTGACGCAGGCGCGCACTCTGCCCGGCCCGATCTGCATGCTCGACATGGGGGACAATGTCAGCGGCGGGTCGCCGGGAAATGGAACGTGGCTGGCTCACGAACTGCACCGGCAGAAGGTCGGCCCGTCGTTCATCTGCCTGTATGACCCGACCGCGGTGATGCAGGCCGATGCGGTGGGAGTCGGTTCCCGCGTGAGACTCGCCGTGGGGGGGAAGACCGATGACCTGCACGGCGCGCCGTTTCAGGCGGCGTTCGTGGTCAAGTTTGTCGGCGACGGCCGATTCACGGAAACTCAGGTTCGACACGGCGGGTTCACCGGGTTCGATCAGGGCCACACGGCGATCGTCGAAACGGACGACGGCCTGCTGACGGTGATGCTGACGACGCGCCGCACGCCCCCGTTCAGCCTCCGCCAGTTGACTGCGTTCGGACTTGAACCGCAGTCGTTTCGAGTGTTGGTCGCCAAGGGGGTCAACGCGCCGCTGGCCGCGTATCAGCCGGTCTGTCCGACGATCCTGCGAGTCAACACGCGCGGCGTGACGATGGCCGACGTCACACAACTTCCCTACCATCACCGCCGGAAACCGATGTATCCGTTTGAAGCCGCGGCAGTGTGGGAGGGAGTGGGTGGTGGGTAGTGGATGGTGGATAGTGGGCAGTACGCGCGAGGCGCGCCCCTCGTCCTGCGATGGTCCGTCACACCTCGGCACCGCTGATCGATCTGGTAGATCTGGAACGGCGGCTGAACGGACCGGGGTCGCCCTGAATCAAGCGACCTTTGGGAGTGCTCCGGCTTGACGGAGCTTTGGAAGGCGGCTTGGCCGCTTTCTTTGGAATCTGCGAAATGTCCCGTTCGAATGAATTGCCAACGAGGCTTCGCCGCAACCCAAAGTTCGAAAGCTCGAAAGTTCCAAAGCTCCGTCGAGCCGGAGCACTCCCAAAGGGGACTCGCCTGTTGTATCGTGCTCGACAACCGTCGCTCGGGCCGCGTGATGTTCGAGCCCGTTGAGTCCACCTCTCTGAAGCAGGATCCCCCTTCCATGAAGCAACCACAGAGTACCCGCCGCGACTTCCTGAAGCAGTCGACCCTTCTGGCCGCGGCCGGAAGCGTGCTGCCGTATTTCCCCTGGAGTCAGCCGGCGTTCGCCAACAATTCGTCGACGTCGCGGCCGCGCATCGGGTGCATCGGGGTCGGCAGCATGGGGACCGGCGATGCTCACGGCCATGCGAATTTCGGCGACATCCTGGCCGTCTGTGACGTCGATGCGAAGCACGCCGACCGCGCGAAGAACGACGCGAAACTCGGCAAGGGAAAGGCTGACGCCTACAGCGACTACCGCAAGGTGCTCGAACGGGACGA
>JANMLE010001648.1:0-4646 GCA_031372385.1 Planctomycetota bacterium
GGCACCGGCGACCAGGCATCTCGGTTGGGACAAGGACCGGCAGTACCCCGAACCAGAGACGCTGTTCGATGACTATGCCGGCCGGAGCAAGGCGGTCAGCGACCACGACATGGGCCTCGACCGCACGTTCACGGATCTCGATGCCAAGTTTCGTCCGTCACCGAACATGACCGAGGAACAGCTCAAAGAGTGGAACGCCTACTATCAGCCGCGCAACGAGGCGTTCCGCAAGGCGAATCCGACCGGCAAGGATCTGGTCCGCTGGCGCTACAACCGGTACATGCACGACTACCTCGCCTGCGTCAAAGCGGTCGACGAGAACATCGGACGGATGCTCGACTTTTTGGAGCAAGAGGGACTCGCCGATAACACGGTCATCATCTGTTCGTCCGACCAGGGCTTCTTCCTCGGTGAGCATGGCTGGTTCGACAAGCGCTGGATCTTCGAAGAGTCGCTCCGCAGCCCGTTGCTCGTCCGCTGGCCCGGTGTGACGAAGCCGGGCAGTGTGAACGGCAATATCGTGTCGCTGCTCGATTTCGCCGAGACATTCCTCGACATTGCGGGTGTCACGATTCCCGCCGATATGCAGGGCCGCAGCCTTGTTCCGCTCTGCAAGGGGGAGACTCCGGCCGATTGGCGGAAGAGCCTGTACTACCACTACTACGAGTTCCCCGTCCCGCATCACGTGCGACCGCACTACGGCGTCATCACCGACCGGTTCAAGCTCGTCCACTACTACAAGCCAGACGTGAACGACTGGGAATTGCTAGACCGCCAGACCGACCCGCTGGAGGTGAAGAACTTCTACAACGACCCCGCCTACGCGCAGACCGTGAAGGAGTTGCACGCCGAAGTCGAGCGGCTGCGAAAAGAAGTCGGGGAGACGGGTGATCCGCCGCGAACGGCGTACGGCAATCAACCGTTCGAAGGTGAGGCGCAGCCGCCCGGCAAGAAGTGAGGAAAGAAGGAGTGAGGAACTCCGTCACACGAGTGCATCATTTTGTGAAACCATGCCGGTACTTGGATCAACAGCGCTGACCTCGCAGTGGTCGTGATGGTTTGAGCCCGGAGGGCGGCAGATCGTAGCCCACGGCGCGAGCCGTGGGGATATTGCAGAAGGACTTGATCAGCCCGGAGGGCGACACATCGGAGGAAACGGAAGGTACATCGAAGAAGTGTCGCCCTCCGGGCTAATGCGGCCTTGTCGCCACTCAACCCACGGCTCGCGCCGTGGGCTACGATCTGCCACCCTCCGGGCTGAAGAGCCGTCGTCAGCCTTCGGCTACGAAACGGCCAAGTGAGTGAACACCCGATCCCCGTTTTCCAAAACAACGAGCCCCGCGCATCCAGGATTGGAAGTCACCCGATGAAGCAGATGTTGCTCGCCTGTTGCCTGCTCGCCAACTCTCTTACAGCTTCGATCGCCATCGCTGACGACGTCCAGCGACCCAACGTATTGTTCATCGCCATTGATGACCAAAACGACTGGATCGGAACGCTTGGCGGTCATCCGCTGGCGAAGACGCCGCACATCGACCGGTTGGCGGCGCGGGGGACTGTGTTTCTCAACGCGCATTTCCAGGCTCCGCTGTGCAACCCTTCACGCACGAGTCTGATGCTGAGTCTGCGGCCGACGACCACCGGCGTTTACGGACTGGCACCGTGGTTTCGCACGCTCGACGAGTGGAAGGACCGCGTCACGATTCCGCAGCACTTCAAGGCTCACGGCTATCGGACGCTGACCGTCGGCAAGATCCATCACGGGGGTGTCGGTGGTCCGCAACTGAGGGCGAAGGAGTTCGATGTCTGGGGACAGGCGGGCGGCATCGGGGTCAAGCCGGAGAAGAAGCTCATTCCCCCCACGCCGATGGGAAATCATCCGCTCATGGACTGGGGCGTCTTTCCGCACAACGACGAGGACAAGGGCGACTATCAGGTCGCCACTTGGGCGATCGAGCAGATCAAGACCGCTCGCAAAGATCGGCCGTTCTTCCTGGCGGCCGGCTTCTTCCTGCCGCACGTGCCGTGCTACGCCACGCAGAAGTGGTTCGATCTCTACCCCGATAACGACAGCGTGCTGCCGCTAGTGAAGGACGGGGATCGCGACGACACGCCGCGGTTCTCATGGTATCTGCACTGGGATCTGCCGGAGCCGCGTCTGAAATGGGTCCGCGACAACAACCAGTGGCGGAACCTGGTTCGCTCGTATCTGACCAGCACCAGTTTTGTCGATGCCCAGGTGGGACGGCTGATAGCTGCACTCGAAGAAGCCGGTCTGGCCGAGAACACAGTCGTCGTGCTGTGGGGCGATCACGGCTGGCATCTGGGTGAGAAGGGGATCACCGGCAAGAACACGCTGTGGGACCGCGGCACGCGCGTCCCGCTGATCTTCGCCGGACCGGGCGTCAGCCGCGGCGGTCGCTGCACGCAACCAGCGGAACTGCTCGACATCTACCCGACACTCAACGAACTGTGCAGGTTGAAACCGCGCGACGATCTGGAAGGGATCAGCCTGCTGCCGCAACTGAAGGATGCCGGAGCGAAGCGCGATCGCCCCGCCATCACGTCGCACAATCGCGGCAATCACGGCATTCGCAGCGAGAACTGGCGGTACATCCGCTATGCCGACGGAACTGAGGAACTGTACGACATGCAGGCCGATCCCCGCGAATGGACGAACCTCGCCGCCCGCCCCGAGCACGCAGCAGTGATCGCCGACCATCGCCGCTGGCTGCCAAAGATCGATGTGCCGCCGGCGGCGAACTCTGCCCAGCGCGTGTTGACGTATGACCCGACCACCGACGTGGCGACATGGGAAGGCAAGCCGGTGCGCCGCACCGATCCGATCCCCGAGTGATTCCGATGTGGTTGCACAGCCTGGGAGCCGTCATGAAACTCCTGTTTGTTCTCGTCGCGATGTCCGCCCTGCTCCGTTGGACCGATGCCGTCGCCACCGCCGAGCCGCGTCGGCCGAACTTTGTGTTCATCATCGCCGACGATCAGTCGCCGGATGATCTGCGGATCTACAACCCGAAGTCCGCGCTGCAGACCCCCGTGCTCGAACGGCTGGCCGCCGAGGGGATGGTCTTCGACGCCGCGCATCACATGGGCTCGTTCGCCGGTGCCGTCTGCTCGCCGTCACGGCACATGTTGATGTGCGGGCGGACTGTCTGGCATCTGCCGATCGGGCCCGGCGCGAAGAAGCACTGTCCACCCGATCTCGAACAGCAGACGATCGCCGCCGTCTTCAACCGCGCGGGGTATGCGACCATGCGCACCTGCAAGATCGGCAACAGCTATGAAGGGGCCAACAAGCAGTTCACCGTCCGCAAGGACGCGACGAAACGTGGCGGCGACGATGACGAGGGGAGTGCCTGGCACGCCGCGCAGGTTCTCGATTACCTCCAGCAGCGCGAGGCTTCCCGAGATGCCCGGCCGTTCCTGATCTATTACGGCTTCTCGCATCCGCACGACACCCGCGACGGCACGCCGGAATTGCTCGCCAAGTATGGCGCAGTCAATCATGCCGACAAGAAGTCGCTGCCCCCCGCGAATGCCAAACAGCCGGCGCTGCCGGAGAATTATCTGCCCGCTCACCCGTTTCACCACGGCCATCCCGATCTGCGTGACGAGGTCGCCGTCAGCGGCGTGTGGGAGAACCGCGACGAACGCACCATCCGCAACGAGACGGGCCGCGAGTTCGCCTGCAGCGAGAACATCGACATTCAGATTGGACGCGTGCTGGAGAAGCTCAAGGCGATGGGCGAGTTGGACAACACCTACATCGTCTACACCGCGGACCACGGCATCGCGATCGGCCGACACGGACTGCAAGGGAAACAGAACCTCTACGAACACACATGGCGCGTCCCCTTCATCGTCAAGGGGCCCGGCATTCAACCCGGCTCGCGCGTGAAGGGGAACATCTATCTGCTGGATGTGCTGGCCACGCTGTGCGACTTGGCCGGCGTGAAGCCGCCTGATTCGAACGAGGGGCTCAGCTTCAAGCCTGTTTTGGAAGGCCGGCGCGAGACGGTGCGCGATGTCCTCTACGGTGTCTACAGCGGCGGGACCAAGCCCGGCATGCGCTGCGTCAAGCGCGGTGATTGGAAGCTCATCAAGTACGATGTGATGGATGGCCGCGTGCGCGAGACCCAGCTCTTCAATCTCGCCGAGAATCCGCACGAATTCATCGAACAGCACCATAATCCAAAGGTGATCGCGCTGACCGGCATCACGCCCGAGAAGCACCAACGAAACCTCGCCGGTGATCCGCGTTTCGCCGACACGCTTCGCGACATGGAAGCACTGCTGCTCGCCGAGATGCGCCGGCTGGATGACCCGCATCGTCTGTGGAACCAGCCGCGTGATGGAGTGGAATAGAGGCTGGCTGTGACGTTGGGCCGTCTGCAGAAAATGATCGACCCGTAGGACGGATTTCCAATCCGTCCGGCGTTGACGGACGGATTGGAAATCCGTCCTACGTTATTGGTCGTTCATTTCCTGCGGACTGACTTACTGTAGTCCGGTCGCTCCGCCGACCGGACGTCCCGCCCGCGGGGCGGCGGGGCGACAGGAGTGAAAAAAACCAAGTATAAGTAGGTAGCGACCCCCCCCCGGGGGGGGGGGGTTGGGGGGGGGGGGGG
>JANMLE010001653.1:0-5385 GCA_031372385.1 Planctomycetota bacterium
ATCTGACCGCCGCGTCCAACCGATCCGTCGCCGGTATTTACGGACCTGCATCTGTATAACTTCTCCATTCGGCGTGAAAAACATGCGTCATTTCGGCATCGACTTGGGAACCAGCACTTGTTCCGTCAGTTATGCGGTGGACAGCGCACGACCGAACTCTGTGCTGCAGCCCGCGGTGGTGGAGTTTCGGATCAACAACCAGCTCGGCACGAAGTCAGCGGCCGTGCCATCGGTATTGGCGAGAAAAGGTAAAGGGGACGATGCCTGCACGCTGTTCGGTTTTGATGCCGAGGAGGCGATCCGCGAAAGGCAGGTGACAGGGCGGGACTTCAACGTCATCTTCCGGTCTGTCAAGTCACACCTCGGTACCGGTCGGTCGTACGTGCGGGCGGACGCATCACTCAACACCCCGGTGAAGGTGTGGGGATCACTAATCCGACGGCTGTGCGAAATGACGATCGAGGAAAAAGGGGCCGACTTCGACCTACGCAAGCACCCGACAGTACTCACAGTGCCGGCGTCTTTCGGACAAGCCCAGCGAGATGAAACGCTGTCGGCTGCGAAATTGGCCGGATTTGACCTCGGCCAGGTGCGATTGATCGACGAACCCATAGCCGCGCTGGTCGATCTCCTCAGGCACCCGGACTTCGACGTCAACATGGATCCATCTCGATGGAACAATGTGCTGGTGTTCGACTTTGGCGGTGGTACTTGCGACCTCGTTTCCCTGAAGGTGCGGTACGATGCCAGCAAGCCGGATGGTCTCGAGGTACAGCCGCAGTCGATTTCCCCATACCAACAGATCGGCGGAGACACCATCGACTTGGCGATCATGGAGCATGTGGTGTGGCCACAAGTCTGTAAGCAACTCAAGAAGAGCCGGGAGGAACTAACCGGCAGCGAACGCAAGGAGATCGAGGACACCTTGCGATATCAAGTTTGCCGAACGCTGAAGACTCTGGTGAACGAAAAACTCCAGAAGTTGCCGGAGCCTGATTTCCGGACGGGGAAGTGGGCTAATGTGTCGGACGAGGTATCGCTGGCGGGGAAGTGCCGAGTAGCCAAGAAGGAATTGCGAGGCACGGCCAAGCTGACCGGCGACGAACTGAGCAAGGTGATGGCACCATTCTTGGAAGTTGACACTGTGGGGAAGCCGTTCCGGATCGGCGAGTCGCCCGACTACGTTCCGTTTGCCACTCTTGTGGAGCAGACCCTGGAGCGGGCGGGTATGAGGTCCGAATGCCTCGATATGGTTGTCCTTCACGGTGGCAGTTGTCAATCGCCCTTTCTGCCACGCCTCTTTGAGCAAATGCGGGAAGAAGGCATATTGAAGGCCGACTGCAAGGTGACCCGCACTCCTGATCTGGTCACGTCGGTTTCACGCGGGGCAGCTATATATGGCTGTCTGTCGGCCAAGCACGGCAAGCCGTACATACCGCCAATCGTGCCGGAAGATTTGTCGATCCTGACTGAGGGCGGCAGTTGTGAGGTGCTGGTACATGCCGGAACGCAATTGCCCGTGACCAAGGTGTTCACCGGGAAAAAACAGTTCTACCTTTCTGAAAACGGGCAGCGGGAAATCACCCTTCCCATCTACATTGGATACGAAGATCGCCGGCGCAGAGCATCTACGCTGACCCTGCTCATCAATCAGGCGCGGTTGCAGCAGAGCCATCCAGTCGAGGTAGAGCTGACGATTAATGTGGACAAGATCTCCCACTGGAGGTGTCGCCCAGTCGGATTTAGTTGGTGCGAAGCGAACGAAGTAGCCAACCCATGGATTGGCGAGGAACCCTCGGAGGAAGTGGAGCAACTTCAGACACATCGAGCGGCTATCCGGGCAATCTTGGAGAAAGGTGCGAAGCCGGACGTGTGGATGCTGCTGGTGGAAGCACGCAAGGCGGCAGAAGCCGGTCTTGAAGAAGAGGGCATGCGGCTCGTTGAAGACGTGCTGGAAGAACATTCGGAGAACGCTGCGGCCTGGAATATTAAGGGACTGATCCATGGGATGGGCGATGAGCAGGCCGATAAGGCGATGTGCTTTGAACGGGCCACAATTCTCGATCCTGATAACCTTGTTTATCGTGGCAACTGGGGGGTCGCGTTACACTGCCTCGGCGAGCACGCGAAGGCGATCGAGGTGATGAGGGAGGTTCTAGCCCGCGCCCCTGATTTGATGACCTATATGCACTCCTGGTTAGCAGACGCGTTCTTGGCTTTAGGCGACTTGGCCGAGATGAAAAAGGAGTTGGAGCGGTGGCACGCCCATAATCAGCGGGAGACAATCCTCCATCCCGAAAACGCGAAGGCATGGGAGGAATTCGCACACACAGCTTCCCGGCTGGGCAAGTACGACGAGGCAGAGGAAGCCCAAGAACAGATCCGGGAGTTAAAGCGTGACCGCAATCTGTTGGCCGCCCCGAGCCACGGCTGATCTGTACACCATTTCCACTGGCACTGGTCGCCGCGGCATCTGATCCGGGCGATCTACTCACCGAGGTCTTCATGGCGCGCACAGGAAGGGATCCCAAGAGCAAGTTGCCAAAGCTGCAGAAGTCCAGCGCCCGCGGCAAGAGCGGGCGAGTGACACATAGCAGCGCTGGCATGAAGCAACCGGCCCGCAAGCTCGACCGGGTGTCGCGTAAGTTCGACCTGGCAGTGGAAAAACTCCGTGGCAACTTGGAGGCCGTGGGCGAGTGTCTGTACGAGTTGCTCGCGGCCGAGGCAAGCCGGGAGTGCCGCCGCCGGTTCACCACGCTGGCCAAAACGGGTGTTATGCACAACTTGCAGATCCTCGCCGCGGCTTTGGAGAGCGTCCCGCCTGAGTCGCTTCCACCGTCGCTCATTGGCGTTGAGCGCTACGCCGCACTCGCCGCGGGCGACCTCGCCCGCGCGTTCGATGTGCAACCGACCCATCAGCCGGGAGAAGTGATTACAGTGGCCGAGGATCAACAGGCGGCGTTCGACTGGTCCGCCGACACCGGTAATGACCGGACGTTCCCACTCGAGGCGACGGTCCTGCGGAGCGGCTGGAAGCGCGGTTCCGAAGTATTGGTCAAGCCGAGGCTAATCCGCGCCAGTCACGTAGAGTGTGTGGAGTCTTCGGAACACACCACACTCGCGTAACAATCTTGGTGCGTTCTGAATACTCCACGCACCCTACTCCAGCGACTGAAAGGCTTGGACTGTTTGCTCCAGTTCGGGCAGCTTTTTTTTGATCACGTCCCAGACGATGTCGGCGTTCACTTGGAAATAGGCGTGTGCCAACCAGTCGCGCATTCCGGCGATCTTCGGCCACTCGGTCTGCGGCATCTGCTGACGAACGTCGGGCGGAATTCGTTTTGCCGCTTCCCCGATGATCTCCAAATTCCGCAGCACCGCGTCGTAGACCAATTGATTGCCGACCAATCCGGCCTGATCCAGTCCGGTCGTGTAACTGCGAACCCGCCGACAGCTTTCGAGGATGTCGTCCAGAGACAAACGCCAATCACGAGACATGGACGGCTTCCTGTTCGATCCGAGGGCGGAGTGCGGGGCGAAGGTCGGCCGGGATGGCCAAATCGACCCCCGTGCCGAACAACTCTTCGAGATACAGCTTCAGGCCCATGTAGTTGTCGAAGGTTGGCCGGCCGACAAATTCGACGAGCAGATCGAGATCGCTGCCGGGCCGGGCCTCGTTCCGTGCCACCGAACCAAAGATGGCCAAGTCCCGAACGTCGAACCGCAGTCGTATCTGCGGCAGATGTTCGGACAAGAGGCGAAGAGCGTCGCGGGTATTCATGAGACCTCGGCAATCGGATGGCCGAAGACTTCCATGTCCAACCGGTCCCACCATTCGTCGGTAACGAGTTCTCCGGGTTCCGCGGCCAAACCTTCGAGCAACAGAGACTCGATGCGCTGATGTTCCGCGCGCCGACGGTCTTCCGCATCCAGCAGCTTGGAGAACAGTTCATCCGTGGACGCCAGTCCAAGTTCCGCGGCGCGGCGCTGGGCAAACTCCACCCGATTCGGCGACAGGTTGATGGTCAACGCTGGCATGAGTCCCTTTCTCGTCAATGTGTCGGACGGGCCTTCGTACCCGACCTCTGGTCATTCCTTCAGCCGTTCGTTCCGACAGCCATCTGTTCAGTCTTGTGGCGTCGTCCAATTTGCCGTGCGCACGTCCGGGAGCGCCTCGAAGTCTCGAGCCGTCGTCAGCAGGATGGCTCCGGAGTGGCGGACCATGGCGGCCAGGATCATGTCCACTTGAGACATCACGCGGCCACTGCGGCGCAGTTCGAGATGGATGGCTCCGTAGTGGTCGGCCAGCTCGGGTTCGAGGGGCCAGATACGGACGAATCCCAACAGGCGACGGAGTTGTCTCAGGCAAGGTTCCGGCCGCGACAGTCCTTGAATCCCGGCTTGAAGCTCGCAGAGGACAGGGACGCAGACCACGAGACGTTCCCCGGTCAGATTCGCCCGATAAAGACGCTCGCGCACCGGCGAGACCGGAGCCAGTGCCGCGCTGACATGATTGGTGTCCAACAGGTAATCGCTCATGGAGTCAGATTCCACTGTTGTCGAACCAGTTCTTTTTGCCGGCGATCGTTCTCGTCCAGAATCGCGTTCAACTCATCCATGTCATCCGCCGAAACCTGTGCGGCGTGAGTCTCCATCTCGTCAAACAGTTTTTTCAAATCGACGGCAGCCGCCGGGCTGCCACTTGCCAGAGCCATTTCGATCGACAACTCGGTTCCTTCATTCCAATTTCCGGGGAGCGGCTCCACGGGCTCCAGCATTCCGTTGCGAACGATCACGCGAATCATGGCTCCCCCTTTGAACTGGTCTGACATCCCGCATCGCACGCATGCTGAAACGCCGGTTGTTGGAATCACCTCGTCAATTGGTCGATCACGATAACAACCCTTCCGAGTCGCATGAAGTCCTTGTTGCCACTCATTCACAAACGTTTCGCCTTCATCAGTCCGTGATCCCCACCTTCATCTCGTCGCTGTTGGCCTTGAGTTCCGGGGCGTACATCGCGCTGGCTTTGGTGGGGAGGGCGCTGAACTGGCCGGGGATTTCGGCTCGTAAGCGGTAGCTGATGCTGTGCTTGCCGCGCATCAACTGGCGAACGAAGAAGGCGACGCGTTCGTCGCGGAATTCGACGAAGGCCCCCATTTCGTTGCCGGTGTAGCCGCTGCGGACTTCGACCGGCTCGAAGCCGGACGCCTTCATGTCCTCGAACAGCAGGTATTCGTAGTCGTTCTTGCTGTCGATTTCGAGTTCGATTTCGACCAGGTCACCGCTCTTGAGGGTGCTCAAGTTGGCCAGTTCCGTGCGGTCGTATTTCTCGACTTTCTGCTTGACCACCTGCCCACCCGAGCCGGCCACGTCGATCTGCTT
>JANMLE010001669.1:0-1588 GCA_031372385.1 Planctomycetota bacterium
CCCCCCCCCCCCCAAACAACACTTTTGGTGTGGGGGGGTGGCCAACCCCCCCCCCCCCGGGGGGGGCCGCGCGCCCACCGGGCGGGCCCCGCCCCCCCCCCGCCGGGACGAATCGCGACGTTGTTCTTGGACAGTTTCAACGTCGTGGTGGGCCGGCGCTCGCAGCGAGCTGGTCCCACCCTACTTTGCCGGGGCACACGCGCACTTTCGACGCTACCGATCCAGCACCTTGAGCATCGTGTCGGCGACGAACTTGTTGCCGGCGTCGTTCAGGTGGACCCGGTCGGACGTCAGAATCCCCTGGTCGGCGTTGCCGGGGTTGTGGTTCTTCAAATGGTCGAGAAACGCCTTGCGCAGGTCGCACAGCGGCAGCTTCAGTTCCTTGGCGAGATTCCGGCTGATGTCGGCATACTCGTCGAGCCTCTTGTCGAGCGAATTGCCGCCGTCCTTCTTTTCGCCGATCACTGTCGGAGTGCAGATCACCACGGTGGCTCCGGCCGCCTGGCACTTGCCGATGACATCCTTCAGCCCGGCGGCGAAGGCATCGGGGAGCGTCCCCTTGGCGGGATCACTTTCGCCGTGCCAGACGTCGTTGATGCCGATGTAGATCACGACGATCGTCGGCTTCTTGGCGAGCACGTCCTTCTCCAGCCGCCGCTGCAAATCGGGAACCTTGTTGCCGCTGATGCCGGCACCGATGACCTCGATCCCCAGGTCGGCGTGCTTCTCGGTCAGCGTCTTGCGGATCAGGCGGACATAGCCCTTGTCATGGCTGTCGCCCCCCTGCGTGATGGAGTCGCCGAGGAACACCACGCGGTCCCCCTTCTTCAACGTGACCGCCGGTTCGTCGGCCCGGCCGTTGAAGCCCATCGCACACACCACCGCGGACGCCAGCAAACACGTGACCACACTGCGAGACATCTTCGGACTCCCCTCTTGGACTTCAGGTAAACTTGAACATCAGGTGAACATCAGCACGACCCGGCCACGCCGAACACTGGCCTTCCGACGGACTCAGTGATTCAACGAAACCGGGGATCGGAGGGTAGGGGACTCGAAGCCTTGCGCGATGTCAAGGCAGGCTCGTTGCCAGTAGTGGGTCAGTTTGAGTGGCACGCCCTGTGTCTTCTATGGGCGTGTATCGAGTCGCAGCTTAATCCCCCCGCCCTTCGAGTACTCTGGACGTGCCACACGACTTCCGTTTTCAAACTGCCCCCGCTCCCACGCGCGAGGTCTGTGACGCCGGCGATCACCCTCAGCGCTACCCCCCCTTCGGTTTCGGCGGCTTGCGACGTGACCGGGTTGCCGGTGGTGCGATCAGACTTTTCAGCGTCCGCAGGTTGATCGCGTCCAAGTCCTCGCCGTCCTCTTCCCCCTTCTCGGTTTCGAGGTACATCGGGATCTCGGCGAAGCGAGGGTCGTTCAGGATGTGCAGGAACGGTTCCAGGCCGAGGCAGCCCCGGCCGATGTGCTCGTGCCGATCGACGCGGCTGCCGAACGGCTTCTTGCTGTCGTTCAGGTGCCACGCACGGATTCGATCAACACCGATCGTCCGCTCGAAGTCGGCCATCGTCGCGGCGTAATCCTC
>JANMLE010001675.1:0-5166 GCA_031372385.1 Planctomycetota bacterium
TTCCTCGTGTTTATCCTGGGAGGCAGTCTCGGACTGTGGGCCTCGCTGACGCATTGCAATCCTTCGCCGGCACTGACGCTGGCGGCGGGCATCCTGCCGTTTTGCACGTTCTACGCCATCACGAGTTTCCTGCTGGGACAGACGCTTGGCGTCTGCCTGTTTGTGGTGGCGGCGTATGGCTTCACCGTGATTGCAATGCTGGTCCCGGCGGTCAGTGAGTTCGACACCGCGCTGGGCCGGAGCGTCTTGCCGAAAGGATAGTCCTGAATCAAGCGACCCCACTGAGCTTGACTCATTGGCAACGACACAACTCGACGATGGAGTCCCTGTTCGATGCTTGTCCCATGGAGTGCGTCTCCGATTCTGACATTCGCTGTCTCCTTCAATTCGCTGTCGCCTCTTCGTCCTGACTCAGAGATCGACAGCGAATTGAAGGAGGCAGCGAATGGGACGCTTGCGGAAATCTGCCTGACCGCGGGTTCCATTCGCACCTGGCCTTGAATCGCACGCGGCCCGTAAGTTATGTCGATGCGAATGTGGCAAGCACGGTGGGGTCTCGATCACATCGGTGGGTTGAGGGTGAGCGGCACGCGGGAATCAACAGTTCGGATGTTTGGCGCAGTGAACCGGGGTTCAGGGGTGTATGACGGACTCGCGATCAGAATCTGATTCGACGCCATCCAAACAGCGTGGGCTGTGGTCGCTGATGGGGGCACCGGCACCCGCGGAGGTTGGTGTCGAGCCGGATTCAAAGACACCTGATTCGGCTCCGCAATCGAGCGACGTGTCCGGACCAGCGAGTCCGAACAACGACAGCGCGGCCGCAGCAGTATCCGCCGCAGCGAAGGCCGAAACCGCAGGCGGGGACGCATCGCCGGCACCCGCACCCGCGCCCAAACAGCGCGGGTTGTGGGGCATGATGGGACAGGCCCTGGCTGCGCCACCCATTCCACCGCCCGTGCCTGCGGACGAAGCCCAACAGTCCGCGGCGGTCGAGGCGCGGGAGACCGCCCCCCCCAAGCCGGCGTTCTTACAGCGCGACGAGGTGAATGAGGCTCGAAGACCCGCCCCGCGCAGCCTGTTCGACCTGATGCATCGTGCCGACGAAGGCTCGGCCGGAGTTTCTGCGAAAGTGTCGCAGGCAATTGCGCCGAGCGCGGATGAGCCCAGCGACATGGACGTCGAACCGGGGACGTTGGGTGACGACGAGGACGAGCTGCCGACAGCGGCCCCCATCCGATATTCCGCCGCGCCACGTCCGCCCGATGAGGACGACTACGACTACGAGGACGACGAAGAAGACGACACGAATCAGCACGAGTCAGAAGAGGCTGCGGCCGCGCGGTTGTCCGCATTGACAATGCACGCGATCGACCCGGACGAACTCGAACCGCACCGGTATCGTCAGGCGGCGAGGCAGGGACGTCGGCAGGGTTGGTTGGCACTCGGTTGCGGACTCGCCGCAGTGGCGGCGTCGGTGCTGTCGGTGTTGCCCGGCTTTTGGGTCAGCCTGCCAGCCTCCGCGTTGGGATTCATCGCGATCATTGCGGGGTATCTGGCGCTCACCGGCGCATCGCGGCGCGAGATCACGGGGGCGACACGCGGACTGCTGTTGACGGGTATGCTGCTGGGAACGGTGGGAATGTTTCTGGGACCGCTGTTATTCGCCGGCATCGGTCGAAACCAGCGCGAGTTCACCGGACAGCAGGCCACCAAGTTGCATCTGCAGCAGATGGGCGAAGGTCTCAACCGGCATTACATCCAGCACGAGGGCTATCCCATCGGCGGAACATTTGGTCGCGACGAGACCGGTGTCATCCGGGGGCAGCATGGATGGATGACGTTCCTGCTGCCCTCCATCGGCGAAGCGGATCTGTACCGGCAGATCGACCAGGCGAAGCCGTTCGACGACCCGGTCAACCGCGACGTGATGGGGCGCAACGTCGATGTTTATTTTGCGGCCGGGGGCGACCGGTCGCGCATTGGTTTGGGCTTCTCGGTGTCGCACTACGCCGGACTGGGTGGGGAGATCAACGAGGCGAACGGGTTGGCGCACGTCGGCATCTTCGAACGGGATGTCTCGGTGAAACGGGACGAGATCACCGACGGACTGTCGAACACCCTGATCGTGGGGGAACTGGCCGGCATCTATCCCCCGTGGGGCGAACCGGAAAACTGGCGCATGATCGGCCGGGGCCTGAACAAGGATGCGAACGGCTTCGGAAGTTACGGAGGTCAGGGTGCCACGTTCCTGCGGGCCGATGGCTCGGTCAAATTCTTCAGCAACAAGACCGACCCCAAGCTGCTGGAAAAGATGAGCACCCGTGACGGTGCCGAACCGTGACGGCACGTGTCAGACACGACAACTCTTGCGGTTCGCCGAAGAGCCAGGAACGGAACCACGAATCTCACGAATCACACGAATCTGAAGAGGAAGAAAAGGAAGAAGAGCGAAGTAACTATGGAACAACGAGGTCCGCCGCCTTCGCCTTTCAGATTCGTGCTATTCGTGAGATTCGTGGTTCCCTCTTCGTCTTCTCTGACCTCTGCTTGGGTACGACAACTCTCGCCATTCGCCTGATTGAAGCCCCGTTTCGATGCACGGGTTGCAGGCGTCCGATTCATGGTTGTCTTGATTCGCGCGGTCAGCGGCCATTCGATTCGTCGGCGGAATCTGCCGAAGTCGTCTGGACAGGATTGCGGGCATCCATTACATCCCGCCCGTCCGACGCCCGGGGGCCGTGCGACGGTGCGTTGTTTTTGTTGGAATTCGCCTTTCGAGGATTGGCCACATGCAATCCGCCTCCCTCCGAAATCTGCTGTTGGTCGGACTGCTGGCACCTCTCGCCGGATGCTACTCGCCGTATGGGTATCAAAGCCCCTATGGGCCGAATCCCTACGGCCAGCAACCG
Organism: Planctomycetota bacterium; assembly: GCA_031372385.1. GTDB lineage: Bacteria > Planctomycetota > Planctomycetia > Planctomycetales > Planctomycetaceae > Schlesneria. The sequence continues at coordinate 2,913 of JANMLE010001675.1, forward strand.
ATGTATCCCAGCGGCCCCGGCTATCCCGCACCCTTGGGCCAGCCCTACGTTCCTGGCGGAAGCCCCTCCGGAGTCGGCGGTCCCACGCTGATACCGCCGTCAAGTTCGAGTCCCTCCACCTACGACAACAATGGTAGTGGCGGCGGTGGGATCAAATTCGACGACGCGGCTCCGTTCAATCCCAATCCCGGAACGACCCCTCCGGCGGGAAATTCCGGCAGCAATCGCGGGACCGTTCCCGATCCGCTCGAAGATCTCAACAATGGCGCGGGGCCGGCGGCGACGAAGCCGAAACTGTCACCGACCAGCAGTCAACGCGAAGAACTCGAATCTCCGTTCGGGCAAGAATCGAACAACAAAAGAGCTTCACCGCCGGAGCGCCTCAGTGAAGAGGCGGACCCGTTCGAGAAACCGGACCGGGTCTCCAGCTTCAACGAACCGTCACCCGCGGCGATCCAAAAGGTGAGTCTCGAAACTCCCGAACGGTTGAATCCGTACGGTCGCGACACGGAGCACGCCAATCCCCAGTGGCTCCGCGGCGTGGTGAACTTCGACCGGCAGCAACAGACGTGGCAGATCATCTATTCGAAGAAGCCGGACCCTCGCGATTTGAATGGCGGCAGCCTGACGCTGGGCGACCATCCCGGTCTGGCGCAATGCCGCAATGGCGACGTCGTGCTGATTGAGGGAGCGATCGACTCCAGCCAGACCGACGCGCGCGGCAAGCCCCTCTACGCGCTCGACAAGGTGACACCCCTGACGGCGCAGTAGCACTCTGGATCGCGCAGTTGCGAACCCTCCGTGAACCCGTTGCGACATACCGCGCACGGCTGCGGATGTCGCAGTCCCCGCCGGACTTGTCTCGTTGGAAGGAGTGCGTCTCCAATTCTGACATTCGCTGTCTCCCTCAATTCGCTGTCGCCTCTTCATCCTGACGGAGAAATCGACAGCGAATTGAGAGAGGCAGCGAATGGGACGCGTGCGGAAATCTACCTGAACACAGGTTCCATTGAGGCAAGCTCGTTGGTCTCGACACGACTCGACGATCGAGTTCCTGTTCGATGCTTGTCCGTTGGAGTGCGACTCCGACTCTGACATTCGCTGTCTCCTTCAATTCGCTGCCGCCTCTTCATCCTGACGGAGAGATCGACAGCGAATTGAAGGAGGCAGCGAATGGCACGCGTGCGGAAATCTGCCTGAGCGCAGGTTGCATTCGCACTTGGCCTGGAATCGCACGCTGCCCAAAAGTTGTGTCGATACGAATGAGGCAAGCTCGGTGGGGTTTGTGTCAAAGCCCTCTGTGCGGAGTGCGACCGCGTTGGCTGCGGAGTGGCAGCGCTTCAGGCCGACCGGTAGCATGGCGAACCATCGTGGGCGAGCCGTCGGAAAGCTCCGTCGGTCGCTCGGAAGTGTTCGCTCTCTCACCGCGTGGGATGCTGTATGTCGACCAAACGGGTTCTGGTGTTGGCGGGGGACTTTGTCGAGGACTATGAAGTCATGGTGCCGTTTCAGGCCCTGCAAGTCCTTGGATTCGCCGTCGATGTGGTCTGTCCCGGCAAGCGCGCGGGCGAACAGATCCGAACGGCGATCCATGATTTCGAGGGGGATCAGACCTACACCGAAAAGCCCGGCCACAACTTCACATTGAACGCGACGTTCGCCGACATTCGCCGCGACGATTACGCGGGACTGCTGCTTCCCGGCGGCCGGGCTCCGGAGTATCTGCGGCTGAACGAGGCGGTCTTGGATCTGGCGCGGGAATTCATCAGCAAAAACCGTCCGGTCGCCGCGATCTGTCATGGAATCCAGATCCTGACGGCGGCCGGTGTTTTGAAAGGTCGCCGCTGCACGTCGTATGTCGCCTGTGGTCCCGAGATCACGCTCGCGGGAGGCCAGTATGTCGCCATCCCGGCGGATCAGGCGTATGCGGACGGGAACCTGATCACAGCCCCCGCCTGGCCGGCTCATCCGGCGCTGCTGCGACTGTTCATCAAGGCCATCGGGTAGGCAGGCGGCAGACGAATCGTTACTCCCAGACAAGCACGATGCGCAAGCGAGTGTGCCCGATTAGGAACCGGCTCGAAACAACGTCCCGTGAGCGGCAAGGCGCTAGCCCGGATTATTCATGGACTCGTAGCTGAGTTCGCAAGAACTCTGTTCGCGGTCGGATCATGCGCTGAATTCTTGCGAATTCAGCTACGAACAGCGCGTCAGTCGAGCCGCGACCGTAAGGGGAGCGGTCAAGTTCGTGTGG
>JANMLE010001687.1:0-1607 GCA_031372385.1 Planctomycetota bacterium
GCGGGACATCGTCGACCAGACGGTCTCGGGATTCGAACAGACCGAGAACGCGCAGCTCTTGGACAGCAGCTTCCAATCGGCCTTTCGCATCATCACCAGCACGCAGGCGCGCGAGGCGTTCGACCTCACCAAGGAACCGCAAGCCGTGCGTGAGCGTTACGGCATGAATCGGTTCGGGCAGTGTTGTCTGCTCGCGCGACGATTGGTCGAGGCTGGCGTGAGGTTCGTCACGGTCAACACGTTCCTGACGGTCTTCAACGAAGTAACGTGGGACATTCACGGCACGGCCCCGTTCACTTCTATCGAAGGGATGAAGAACATCGTGGCCCCGATGTACGACCAGGCGTACAGCGCCCTGATCGAAGATCTGGTGCAACGGGGGCTGCTCGGAAACACGCTGGTCTGCAACCTGTCCGAGTTCGGCCGGACACCGCGGGTCAACCCGGCGGGGGGACGCGATCACTGGCCGCAATGCTGGACGGTCTACTTCGCCGGCGGCGGCGTGAAGGGGGGCCGAGTGGTCGGTCGCAGCGATCCGATCGGCGGCTATCCCGCGGAACGCCCAGTCACACCTCCGGAAGTGGTCGCGACGATCTACCACAGCCTGGGCTTCAATGTCGAAGACCATCTGCCCGGCCCCGCGGGACGACCGTTCCCGCTGACCGACTCGGGGATGAAGCCGATCACGGAACTGTTTTCATAGCCGCTCGATAACGAACGAGGCGCGACACTCCGACCGCTCTGATTCCGTCATCCGCACTTGCTGAGTCACTCATGATGCTGCTTCGCCCAACTCTCGTGCTCGGTACGTTCCTTCTCTCCGCGCCAGGCTGGTGCTGCGCTGCAGAGACGCTGATCATGCTGCCGCGCGCGGTGACGCTGACCGGTCCGGAGGCTCGGCAGACTCTCCTTGTCGAACTGGCGAACGGTCCGCTGGTGACTGGTCCGGTGAAACACGGGGTGACCTTCGCCTCCGACAACGAGAGTGTCGCCAAGGTTGATGCCGGTCGCGTGGTCCCGATCGGCAATGGTTTCGCGACGATCACCGTTTCGGCCCGGGGGCAGTCCTCGAAGACCATCGTGACGGTCGAGAAGTTCGATGCGGCGCACTCATGGACGTTTCGCAACCACGTGCAATCGGTCCTGTCGAAGACCGGCTGCAATGGCGGGGCATGTCATGGGGCGGCGGCCGGCAAGAACGGCTTCAAGTTGTCGCTGCGTGGTTATGACCCGGAAGCGGACTTCTTCGCCATCACCCGGCAATCGCGCGGTCGAAGAATTGTGGCCGACGATCCGGGACGCAGCCTGATCCTGACCAAACCGACGGGGGCGATTCCCCATAAGGGGGGCGTGCGCTTCGCCGAGGATTCACTTGAATATCGCGTCATCGCCGAATGGCTCGCGCAGGGTCAGACGGGGCCGGCGGCGGACGATGCCCGGATCTCGCGTTTGGAGATCCTACCCGAAGCCGCGCGGCTGCTGGCGGGGGTCGAACAGCCGATGATCGTGCGGGCTCACTTCACCGACGGGCACACCGAGGACGTGACACGGTGGGCCAAGTACACGTCGACCAACCACACGGTCTGCACGGTCGATGACCACGGGCT
>JANMLE010001737.1:0-1753 GCA_031372385.1 Planctomycetota bacterium
CACCCGGTCGTTCCATACTCCAGCGAGATCGACGCCATCACCGTTGTCCCTTGGTCACTCTGTTCAATTATGTGCGACGGACCGTCACAGGTATTCTCCACGCGGCATGATGTGCGACGTTTAGCCGCTACGCCAACGGCGTGCGTGCAATCAACGGTCTGCCCGCATCCGCTCCCACGCCGTTGGCGTTGGGGCTAAACGTGGAAACGTCTCATTCGTGGCCGCGTGAGGTATAGCGACTTCGACCGCATCGGCCAACGCTGGCTGTAGGCAGGCACCGGCGGGGTGATTACATTGTGCCTGTTCCCGTACACGGCGAATCCCAATTCACGCCTCACATCGTCGACCATCATTCCATGCACGACGAAGACGACGAACTGATGCTGCAATTGCAGGGGGGCGACCAGTCGGCCTTTGAGCAGCTCGTTCGTCGATACCAGTCGCCGTTGATCGGCTTCTTCCATCGTCAACTGCGCGACTGGCAATTGGCGGAAGACTTGAGTCAGGAGACGCTGCTCCGTGTCCACAACAGCTCGTGGGATTACCTGCCCCGCGGCACCTTCAAAGCGTGGATGTACCGGATCGCGAAGAACCTGCTGATCGATACGACGCGCCGCCGGGCTCACGACTGCCTGGTTCACGCGGTCAAAGGGAGGCCCCGTGAGGACGACGGCGAACAACTGATCGTGCGGTTGTCCGGTGAGTTGCCGCTCCCCGTCGAGCAACTGGATCAGCGCGAGTTCGCCCGCGCGGTGGACGATCTGCTGCACCACATTCCCGAGGACCAACGGGTGACGTTCATCCTGTATGTCTACGCCGGACTGAGCCTGCCCGAAGTGGCCGAAGCGATGGAGTCGAACCTGCCCACCACCAAGAGCCGCCTGCGACTGGCCCGCGAAAAACTGCGGGAAAAACTCGCCGCCCGCGGCTTTGTCGATCCGAGTATTGCCGGATGACCAAGACATGAACGCCAACGATCCCGACTAACATTGTTCGACGTTACGAAAGTTGATTCCTCCAGCCACGGCATTGTCCGATGGTGTGAATCCCACCGACCGTGTTCCCTTCGCAGGAGACTCCGATGAGTTACTTCAGCCGCCTGACCGACATTGTCACCTGCAACCTGACGCTGCTCTTGAATGAAGCCGCCGATCCCCGCGCGGCGATCGCCGAGATCATCACCGAAATGCAGGAGGGACTGGCGGGCGCACAGCGGAGCGTCAACACGGCGGCGAATTCCGAGCAACGGCTGAAGGGCGAAATCGACGAACTCCGCAAATCCGCCGCCGCGTGGACCAACAAGGCGCGCGAACAACTGGCCGCCGGATCCGAAACCGAGGCCCGCCAAAACCTGATGCGCAAGCGGGAAGTCGAAGACCTCATCGCCGGACTGGAACAGCAGCACAAGGCGGCCATCGCGAACAAGCAGAATCTGGAGACCGTGCAGCGCGCCCTGGAAGCCCGCCTGTCCGAAGCCCTGCGCAAGCGGGACGATTTTGGCATCACCCCTGAGTCATCCACCCCGGCCACTGCCGGCCGATTCGCCGTCCCTCCGGCCACCCCAATCGTCGATGATCGCCAAAGCCAGATCGACGCGGAACTGGATGCGCACAAACGCGAGTTGGGGACGTAGAAGGACTGGCGCTACTGTAGCCCCGCCGCTCCGCCGGCGGGACGTCCGGTCCGCGGACCGACCGGAATAAAGGAACCTCCCCCCGATCGACGCTGGTGTTGAAACAATCGACGTCCCGTC
>JANMLE010001759.1:0-2262 GCA_031372385.1 Planctomycetota bacterium
CGCCGAACGCCGTCGTGAGGGCAATAGCAGTTGTCATGTTGATTGCACCTCCAATCACCGAACCGACACCCGGAATCAGCTTCAACAGGCTGCCTACAATCGCGCGGCCGGACAACGAAGTTGCCGCGCTGCCAACCGTGCTAGCAATGATGGTACTGAGAAACCCATCGGAGGAGGACAGGCCGTAAGTTGCCGTGATACCCGCAATCATTGCAACTTGGATGGGCACGATCAGTGCCGCATCGGCGAATGGGATGGGAGCGGCCCCGATGCCACCCGCAGAAGCAGCGGCGGTTCCGACGATGAGACGGGATCGCTGCCGTTTGAGCGCCAAGTCAGCCTTCTGCGCCGCTACAAACGCCCTTTTCTGACCCTCTGGAAAAAGTTCCATCGTGAGTTGAACCAGTTCCACGAGGCCTATCGGTGGCAACGAGTGCCCATCGTCGAATTCCTCGGGGATAGCCCGGACACGGACGACGTTCTTGGCCTGTTTGAGTAGCTCTTGGACCTCGGCCCGGAACCCGTTGTCCGACCGCGCTTTGGTGATCACTCCGACGACCGGCATGAAGTCGGCAAGCATTGCGGTGAGCGCTGTGTCTGCGTCCTCAACCCGGCGGAGATCCTCCACGACACAGACCCAAGCGACATGAATGTGCTTGTTCTGGTCCCGATCATTTTGGCGTTCTGAGACGAAGGTCTTCAGTGACTTCAGCGTGCCAGAATAGTCGGCCATCTCCAGACCACGGGTATCAAAGATGGTGAGAGGAAATCCCTCTTTCGTGATCTCACGAGTGTTCTGCGTGACAGGTCGTCCTTGACCAGTCGTCGCGAGGTTGCCCTGAAAGATGCTGTTGATGAGCGTGCTCTTGCCGACGCCTGTTCGGCCAGCAATGAGGACGTTCGCATGTCCCCGCTCACGAAGAGCTTCTTCAAGGGCCATTTTCGCTAGCTCCCCAATGTTGAGCATGTCCACAGAAGATACCTCTACAACCAACGATTCGTTTGGTCAGACTTCGGATTCAGTCACGCATTGAAAACCACAAACGTGGCGGCGTTTGCGACCATCTCGGATCGGAGCCTACTGGTCTCGTTCCCCGCTCGCAAGGAACGGAGAAGTGGGTCGGAGCGTCGATTCAGGCCATCTCGACGGCGGTGGTCACAGGTAGAAGAACCCCTCACCCTAGCCCTCTCCCCGCAGAGCCGGGGCGAGGGGACAAGGCGGAGGTACTGAAGACAAGGCGGTAGACTACTCGTCGCCGCCGGTGTCGAGGTCCGCGAGGAACGCCTTCTGCGGGATTTCGACCTGGCCGAATTGCTTCATCCGCTGTTTGCCGTCCTTCTGCTTTTCGAGCAGTTTTCGTTTGCGGCTGATGTCGCCAACGTAGCACTTGGCGGTCACGTCCTTCCTCACGGTCGGAACTAATCCGACCAGTTCTCAACGCGCAGGCCGGGAACGCGGGCGAAGTCCGTGACGTTACGCGTGACGACGGTCGCGTCGTGGACCAAGGCGATAGCGGCAATCCGCAGATCGTTGCCTCGCACTCCCAACTTCTGGGACCGCAAGCCGTCAAAGCGATCGATCGAGTTCTCGGTGAAAGACAGCAGGCGGAACTGATTCAGTTCCACAACGGTCTCCAGCAAGTTGTGATACGCGCGAGCCAGTTGTTCCTTCGACTTTTGCCGACGCAGCAGGGTATACCAGCCGGTCAGTTGCTCTTCGACTGTGATGGCCGTTGTGGCCAGCGTGTTCAGGGCTTGCTGGAGCATCTTCTGCACGACCGGCGGATGGCCGCGCCGATCGAGCGTCAGCGTATCCGTGTCCAAGACGTACAGGCTCATGGCAGCCCGTCCTCCCGATCGCGTTGCTGGCGGAATTCCTCAATCGCGTGGCACCAGTCGTCGAACAGCGGATCGTCCTTCAAATCACCCGCAAATCGAGCCAGAGGATTCTCGTCGAGGGGATTCGGTTCGACACAGACGACTTCCGCGTCGGCGGGCAGAACGGATGCGAAGCGCGCCTGCCAAAGCCGGAGAGACTCTTCGGCCGTTTCACCTTCAACCGCGAACGTATGTGCGGCAGCGCTCCTGGCCCGGAACCGATTTCCTGTCAGACGTTCAATCAGCACGGGGATTTGCATGGTCTGGCTCCAACTTCAAACTTCTGCACGCGGTTGTTGTCGATGATCGCTACTCGTCGCCGCCGGTGTCGAGGACCGCTAGGAAAGCCTTCTGCGGGATTTCGACCGCGCCGAATTGCTTCAT
>JANMLE010001775.1:0-3020 GCA_031372385.1 Planctomycetota bacterium
CCTCCACCTCGGGTATTCCGTGCATTGCCAACCATTCGTCTTGGAACGCCTTGGGGACGACGCCGTGAATCAGGACTCCATCGTTTTCGTCCGCGCTGTCGTACACCCTCAACTCACCCACCCGCAGACGATACGCCGGCCGAATCAGTCCCCTGAGTCGTTTGATTCGACTCCAGCTGATTGGCATCGGTTCGTGGCGGAGATTAAGCTCGATAGCTTCTTGAACGATCGACCGATCCCGGGCAGTCAGCCGTTTCACATCGTCGATCGCTGCGGGGGAAAGAACAATCGCAAAGGGCATTCTTCACTTTCAGTGGCCGATGCCTTTCAAAAAACCAACCTGCATCCTCTCCGACAAACTCTTCTCGCAGTCATCAACCAGTTCGGCGAGGTCGAGGCTTTCGGCCTGGCTGTCGTAGTTGAGCAGCATGCCGCCCACTGAGCGAGTCACGCAAATATCAGTCGCCCGCGCGGTTCCGGAATCGGGCGGCCCAATTCGCGGGCCGTCTCGATCCACTCGGCGATGACGACTTCGATGTTCGTCAACGCGACTTGGTACGTGGCTCCGTCGGCCGCACAGCCGGCCAGTTCCGGAACTTCAGCGATAAAAACCTGATCGGTCTCGCTCCAGTGCAGGATGATCTCATAACGGAATTCACAAGGATTCGACATGTTCACCGCGAAGCTCCACGCGACCGTTCGTCCGTCACCATTCGATGTCTTCCAGCCGAGTCCCCTCGCCCCGGCGGATGCTCTCGCGCGCATCCGCAATGCGCTTCAGGAATCGTGGGTCGGACAGGAGTTGCTCCTCCCACGCCTCTTCATCCGCGTCGTCGTCATCGTTGAGCAGTACCTCGTCGTCCGGCTCATCGACGGATGGGTTTGGCTCCGGCATTTCACATCCTCTCCGTCAGGTTTTTCACGCATTCATCGACCAGTTCGGCGATGTCGAGGTTTTCGGCCTGGCCGTCGTAGTTGAGCAGCATGCGGTGGCCGAGGACTTCGCTGGCGAAGTGGCGGATGTCTTCAAAGGCGACGTGGGCGCGGCCCTCGGCGAGAGCCCGGACGCGCGCGGCGCGGATCAGCGCCTGGGCCGCGCGCGGGCTGGCACCCCACTTCACGAACTGGCGAACTCGCGGAGGAGCGAAGTCGGTGCCGGGATGAGTGGCCAGGACGAGTCTCACGGCGTAGTCGCGCAGCGCGTCGGTGACGACGACTTTGTCCAGCGTCTTGCGCAGTGTCATGATCCGGTCGCCGTCGATGATCTTGGGAATCTCGATGGCGGTCTTCAAGATCGTCCGGCTGACGACTTCGTTCAGCTCGTCGCGGTTCAGGAACGGCACCACAACCTTGAACATGAAGCGGTCGAGCTGCGCTTCGGGCAGCGGATACGTCCCCTCCTGCTCGATCGGGTTCTGCGTGGCCAGCACGAAGAACGGTTCCTTGAGCTGGTGAATGGTGCCGCTGGTGGTGACCGAGTGTTCCTGCATCGTTTCCAGCAGCGCCGACTGCGTCTTGGGCGAGGCGCGGTTGATCTCGTCCGCCAGCAGAAGCTGGGTGAAGATCGGCCCCTTGCGGAATTCGAACCGGTACTTCCCGTGATCGTCGCTCGACATGACGCTCGTCCCGATGATGTCGGCCGGCATCAGGTCGGGGGTGAACTGGATGCGGCGGAAGTCGAGTTCGAGCACGTGCGACAGCGCCTTGACGAGTTCGGTCTTGCCGAGTCCCGGCACCCCTTCCAGCAGCACGTTGCCGCCGCAGAAGATCGCGGTCAGGGTCGCTTCGATGGTGCGGTCCTGACCGACCATCACGCGCCCGACAGCCTGGCGCACGGCGGCAAACTCGCGGCGAAACTGCTGGGCTTCGGCTTCCAGCATTTCGGCGTCAATGATTTCAACGGGGGCTTCGGCAAGACTCATGTTCGGGCTCCGGTCTCACAAGTGATGTCAGTGTTGCGTCTGTTCGTCCTGCCGGCGCTTCAGCACCAGCAGCTTTTCGATGGTTGAGGAGGAGGTGGATGACGAGGACTCGGCGTTCTCGTCCGGGGATTCGGACACGTCGGATGGCGCGGGCGCGGCGGCCCGTTGTTTCGGCGATGTGGGTCGCGGCGCGGGGGACCAGATTTGAATCAACAACCGGGCCGTCCCTTTCGTGGTGAGGGCCGAGCTGACCCACTGCTTGGTCTTCATCAGGGCCACCATCGTCGGTGTCGCGGGGGCCAATGGCGGATGCATCGCGGCCTGCCAGAGGCCGGCCACATCGACCAGCAAATGCCGCAGCGCCACGTCGATCGGAACCAGCAGCGCCAGGGCAATCAGGAACCAATCGAAGCTCGCGTGCGAAGTCTGTGTGAACGAACGCTTCTGAGCATACACGGCATCCCGCACCGGATCGCCGGACAGCATGCGTCCGCCGGTCTGATCGGCGATCTCCTGCAACGCCTGGCGGTTCGAGTGCCACTGCAGGTGCTCGGGGGTGTAGATCACGATCGATCCAAATGCCCCCGTGGCCAGTTCGCGCCGATCGCCCCGCGTTCCCTGCGCGGAGACGTGATACCGGCCATGTCCCCACAGCGGCACACTGGCCCGATAACTCCGCGGAGCAACCTGCTTGAGCACGACGGTCTTGGACTGCTGATCCGGTCCCGACAGTGTGGCCTGAATCGTCAGCGCCGATTCCGCGGGATGAACATCTTCCACTTCGATGACCGCATCACGACCGGACGCGAAGGTCGACAGCCGCAGGTGTGCCGGACGGCTGATTCCGGTGATCAATTGATCCACGAACTGCGGATAGCGATCCCACGCGCGCCAGTCGGCACCCCAGTTCGAGCCGAGGTCCGACATGAACGCCGCCGTCCTGCCGAAGCCTTGCGGCCAGACCACGAGGATCGGATCGACCGAGTTGCTGTCCGTGGAAACAGGCGGCCCGTTCAAGATCCGCAGCGCCGGAGCCCCCTTGGCGGTGGTGATGACGTACCCGTTCAGCTTCGGCAGTTCCCCGAGACCTTCGATCAC
>JANMLE010001793.1:0-2094 GCA_031372385.1 Planctomycetota bacterium
GTACTCGGGGATGAAGTGGATCGTGGACTTTCCGTCGGACCATTTCTCGTTCAGCCGCGCGGCGACGTTCTTCATGCCGGGCTGGTTGCCGCCGCTGTCGCCGATCAACACGATCCGCTTGAAACCGTGCGTCCGCAGCGATGCGCAGATGTCGGTCAACAGACTCTCAAACGTTTCTTCAGTGACGCTGATGGTCCCAGGGTACTTCATGTGCAGCGATGGCGGGTCAATGTCTCCTTCGGGGACGAACGGAACGATCGGCGCGACGAGCGCGTTGCCGAGCTTCCGCGCGATCGCCTCGGTGGTCGCCCGCAGGATGATGTTGTGTTTTCCCGTGACCAGATACGGTCCGTTCTGTTCGACTCCGCCGGTTGCCAAGATGACGGTGTCCTTGCCAGCCCGCATCGCGTCGCGGACTTCCATCCACGTCAGATCCTCGATGAAAACGGTGCTCTTGGCCGCGATTGGCCGCGGCGATTCGGGATCGGGTTTGACCGGATCGGGAATCGCCGCCGCAGCGGTGACAAGGATGACGCAACTGAAACCCAAGAGGCGCAGCATGGCGAATCCTTCAAACGGGATGGACGATCGATTCACAGCAATTCGGGAATCGGATGGCCGCCGTCCAACAGCGGAATCGGCCGTGCCAAGGAATCATGAAAGACCTGGTCCGTTGCCACACCCATCTGCCGATAGATCGTGGCCAATACCTCGTTGAAATGGACGGGACGGTCCTGCGGGTTTTCGCCATTGGCGGTGCTGGTGCCGATGCACCGGCCGTGCTTCAGGCCGCCGCCGGCCAGCATCACCGAGAACACGTTTGACCAATGGTCGCGTCCCGCACCGGCGTTGATTTTGGGCGTCCGTCCGAATTCTCCGAACAGCGCGACCAGTGTTGAATCCAGCAGGCCGCGGTCGGTCAGGTCATCAAGCAGCGCCGACACGGCCTGGTCGAGTTCCGGCAGCCGCGTTTCCTTCAGCGTCTTGAAGTTGTTCGTATGAGTGTCCCATTCCTGGTTGTTCGAGAAATTCACCAGCGTGAATCGAACACCGGCTTCGGCCAGGCGCCGCGCCAAAACGAGCCGCTGCGCGAAGCTGGTGTTGCCGTATCGTTGCCGGACCGCGACCGGTTCCTGCGTCATGTCGAAGGCCCGACGAGTGGCGTCGTGGGCGAGCAACTCCAGCGCCTGACGATTGAACTCGTCAAGCCCCGCCATCGACCCGTTGACATCCAGCGAGCGCGGCAAGTCGTCGAGATCCCGCAGCAGTCCCAAGCGGTCACTCAAACGGCTCAGGTCGATGCCGTGAGCGAGGCTCAGATTCGGTGGAATGGGATACGGTTCCGTCGCGCTGGCCGGAGGCATCCCCGCTTCGAACGGATCGTGTGCCATCCCAAGATACGTGGCCGACGCATACCGCACGCGGTCGCCTAGCTGCCCGCGATCGGGAACACAAACGTAGCTTGGCAAGCCCGGTCGATTCGTTCCCAGCAGGCGGGACACGATCGACCCCATCGCCGGTTTGACATTTCGATTCTTGGTGGTGGTGTTGGCACCGGGATAGTCGTAGCCGGTCAACGTCCAGTGAATCGCCGCCTCGTGGCTGGGAGTTCCGTGGTAAGCGCTCCGCAGCACGCTATACCGATCGGCCCGCTGCGCCAATTTCGGCAGGTGCTCGCAGATGGCAAAGCCGGGAACGGACGTCGCAATCGGCTGGAACTCGCCCCGGTACTCGGCGGGCGCGAACGGCTTCAAGTCCCACGAGTCCATGTGAGACAACCCGCCCTGCAAGAAGATGACAATCACCTGTTTCGCGGGGGCCGATGCCACCGGAGCCGCGTGTGCTGTTCGAACTCCGCCGTGGACGGAGAGAGCCCCCGCCGAGAACAGTCCCCGCTTCAAGAGCATGCGCCGATCGAGACCTGCCGCCATCATGGAGTTTCCCGTCTCTTAAACCTACAGCGCTGACTTGGGTGTTTCGTAGCTGAAAACCAACGAGAATTCTTTAGCCCGGAGGGCGGCAGATGGTAGCCCACGGCGCGAGCCGTGGGGAATGTCAACAGGCTCCCACAGCCCGGAGGGCGATACATCGAAG
>JANMLE010001813.1:0-1053 GCA_031372385.1 Planctomycetota bacterium
CCAAGCGCTACGGCGAATTTACGGCGCTGCACGAGCTGACCTTGCAGGTTCCCGCCGGACACGTGCTCGGCCTGATCGGTCCCAACGGGGCGGGCAAGACGACTGCGATCCGGATTCTGGCGGGACTGATGCGGCCCACGAGTGGCACGGCCGTCATCGCCGGGGCGGACTGCGTGACGCGGGCACGCGATATCAAGCGGCTGATCGGTTACATGCCGGACCGGTTCGGTTCGTACGACAACATGCGGGTCCACGAATACCTCGATTTCTTCGGGGCGGCCTTCGGCATCCCGCGCCGCCAGCGCATCACCCGGATCGAAGAGGTGATGGAAACAACCGGTGTCACGTATATGCGCGACAAGTTTGTCGAGAGTCTCAGCCACGGCATGTCGCAGCGCATCGGCATCGCGCGCACGCTGCTGCACGATCCGCGTGTGATGATCCTCGACGAACCCGCCAACGGGCTGGACCCGCAGGCCCGGATCGAGATCCGCGAGCTGATTCTGAAGCTGGCCCGGATGGGGAAGACGCTGCTGGTCACCAGTCACATCCTGCCCGAGTTGGCGCGCGTCTGTGACACCGTCGCCATCCTGACGCACGGCCGTCTGCGGGCGTTTGGAACGGTCGATCAAATCGGTCACCAGGTCTCGCAGCGCCGCACGATGGAAGCGCAGTTGCTCGGTGCGGACCAGGTCACCCAGGCGGCCGAGATCATTCGCAAGAACCTGGAATCGGACGCGGAGGTGACAGAGTCGCCGTTGGAAGCGCTGGTCCGGTTTCGGACGGCCGTGCCGGAAGCGAGGCTCGGAGAGTTGCTCGGCGAACTGGTGCGGGCGAACGTTCCCGTCACTCAGTTCCGCGAACTTCAGACCGATCTCGAAGAGGCATTCATGACGTTCGCGAACGCGAATCCGACAGCGGGTGATGGCCGGGCCACCACCGCGGCGACTGGAGGCGCTCATGGCTAATCCCATCGTCCAGAGGGAACTGGTTGGCATCCTGCGCGAGCGGCGCACGTTCGTCGCGCTCGGTCTGCTGTCGCTGGTGTTCGCG
>JANMLE010000281.1:0-11176 GCA_031372385.1 Planctomycetota bacterium
TCGAATGAGGTTTGACCGTTGTTGCAGCCGCCTGACATTGGCGGGCGGGTCACAACCAGCGTATTGGACACGCCGGATGTCACTGGCGGCAGCTTTGGGTCGCCAGTGCGGAACGAAAGCCAACGTCGAATCAGAAGGCAATACAGAGAAGAGAAAAGACAGAAGAGCCCGACCAACAAGTCGGTCAAGCCGACCCGGACAAGCGGCGGGTTTTCGGTTTGCGAAGGTCGTCGGCTTCGTTTGGCGGGTCAAGAGCAGCGGCTTGTGGACCGCGACTGCGGGGGTGTATTGTGCATGAATGAACCAGTTAGTTCGGGAGGTCGATCCTAACGATCTGCGACTCCCGCCGAGCCGGGTCGGCGGTGCAGACCTGTGGAAGCTGCACCAGCAGATCCGACAGTTCGGGGCGTCAAAGGACGGGATGCCACCCATCTTCGTCTACGAAGATCCAGACGGTGTCCTTGAGATTTCCGATGGAGTCACCCGGGCCACCCGCATCGCGAAGCTGGCTCCAGGCAAGACCGTTCCGGTCGTCGTGATCGGGCGATACCGGCAGAGTCGAGTTAGTTCCCCGTGTGTGAGGGACCGGTTATGAGTGATAGCAACACAAAGGCAGAGCTGTTTGCCGCCCTACAGTCATTGTCCGAGATCATTCCGGAGATGCGTGCCGGGCAGCTCTTGGCCGCAGTCGGAGAGTTGTGTGGCGATCTCCACGGGCGTGGCCTGTGGGATGCCTCGGACGCGGAACTTCTGGAAGCCGTGTGGCAGTTCCATCGCAACTTCGAGGCCGCGTCGGTCACTCCGGACAGACAAGAAGCTGAACCTGGTGCCGCATCTGACACGGGCCGCCAGCATGCTTTGGCGTGACTTCATGCCACAAATGCAATCGCCCTACAAGCGGTTCAAGCCGACCCGGACAAGCGGCGGGTTTTCGGCCTGCGAAGGTCTTCTACTTCGTTGATCGTCTGTCGTGCTTCGCGCCGCTTGTCCGGTCGACTTGACTTGGGCGTTGGGTGGCTGGGGTCGAGTCTTCGAGCCCCAGCGTTTGCTACGCCACACCGCTGGGGCGGTCGAAGACGCCCGACCCCAACCACACCGCCCGAGTGATCGGAGCCAGGCGCAAGAGGATGGAACTCGTGCGAGAAACCGGGCTCACGGCACGACGGTGGGTTCGCCGTCCAGGGTCACATCCCGCAGTTCCGCGCCGGCCGGGTGCGCGATCCGGACTTGGTGGCGACCGTTGCCTGTCATTCGGCCTCCCGTCACTTCGACGTGTGAGGAACCGCTGACGGCGAGGCCGGCTCGGCCGTTGTTGATGCAGGTGACGTTTTCGAGCTTCACCCCCTCACACATGTTCTGGGCATTGATGCCGTCGAACCGGAAATCGCGAAACGTCAGATCGACGATCCGCACGTTGTCGACTTGGTACAGCGACAGGCCGGTTTGATCGGCCGAATACGCGAACTGCTGTGTAGACGGTGCATCACCGTCCGATCGGAAGTAGACGCTCCCCTGCCAGGCCGCCCATTCGCCCGCGGCCAGCGCGTTCAAAGGGTTGGCACCATTTTCCGAGCGCGCTTCGGGCAACGGATGTCCGTCGCGCAGCAGCCGGTAGTAACCCTTGCGGGTCAGTGTCAGCTTCCACAGTTCCGGACCCGCTGGTCGCCAACCCTCGGGCGGAACCGCGCGCATGCCGCTCAGAATGGCACCGTTCCCGATCAGCGTGAACGGGTATTGCTTCGTCCCGCTGTTGCGGGCACCGGTGAGCGACAGCGAATCGTAATAGACCGCGCCGGGACGGGTCAGCACGATCTGATCCGCGAAGCCCGCCACCTGCATCGCCCGTCGCAACGTGCGGACCGGCCCACCGCCGCCGTCTCCGGGAAGGTTCCGCAGTCCGTCAAACGCATCGCTCCCGACCAAGTTGTCGACGAAGATCTCCTTCGCCGAAACCACGCCCCACGGCAAGCAACTGAGTACGCAGACCATTGCCAATAATCGTCGCATCAGGATCAGCCTCCTCGGCACCGAGCCGTTGGAACCCCGCACATCGACCACCCCGCCAAAGCCGTGGCATCGGGTCAGAGGTGATTGTGCATTCTTCATGAGGAACCACGGAAAACACGGAAATTCACGGAAGTGGAAGATTCACACAACTTGCCGTCTGCCGCTTCGTTTGTTGAGCGTGACGAGATTCTTTCACGTAACTTCCGGCTCTCCTTCCCTTCCGTGACATTCCGTGTTTCCCGTGGTGAATAATCCGGGCTATCGTGCCCGGACCAGGGGACCGTTGTGAAGGGCCGTTCGAGGGATAGCCCGGGTTTTTCCAGGCAACGACCGACGGGACCGCTACAAGCGGCATCGCCGGTCCGGCCGCGCAACGGTGGCTCGATCGGACTATGATCCTGTACGAACCGTAGGGCAGGTTTTTCACCTGTCCGTCCTCCGCCTGACCTGTTCGTTACTCGCTACTGTTCGGTGGTGAGGCGGGTGATTGTCGGCAGACCGGCAGACCGGCAGACCGGGGGGAACACGTTCCAAATGTTCGGGCCGGACACGGACAGGTAAAAAACCTGTCCTACGATCGACCACCGCCGACCGCACTGCGAAGACTGAATTCCATGATCGTCAATCGACTCGACACACTTTTGAAGCAAACCGTGGTGCGCGGGCGGGTGCTGACGTCGCCGGCGCAATTGGCGGGGTACGACGCGGACGGCTTGGGCTACAAGACGTTTCGGCCCGATGCGGTCGTGATCCCGGCGGACGCCGACGAAATGGTCCGCGTGCTACAGAGTGCGAAACAACTCGGCGTACCGATCTGCATTCGCGGAGCCGGGACGTCGCTGTCGGGCGGACCGGTGGCCGCGCAGGGCGGCGTCATCGTGCATACGTCCGCGTTGCGCAGCGTGCGGAAGATCTGCACTGAGGGGTTCTGGTGCGAGGTCGAATGCGGCGTCACTCTCAATCAATTGGACGACGCGCTCAAGCCGCACGGCGTGTTCTATCCGCCCGATCCGTCCAGCGGGCCGGTCTGCACGCTCGGCGGCAACGTGGCGATGAATGCCGGCGGCGCCCACTGCTTCCGCTACGGTGTGACCAGCAACTACGTGCTCGGTGTCGAAGCGATCCTGCTGGACGGAAGCGTCCATCGCTTCGGTGGTCCGGCCGGAGGCCGCGGTCCGTGGCGCGAAGACTGGAAGCGGTTCATGGTCGGTTCGGAGGGAACGCTCGGCGCCTTCACGCGGTTCTGGCTGCGAGTGCTGCCGCGACCGGACAAGGTCTGGACGTTTCGCGCCACGTATGCGGACCTGATCACGGCCGAGCAGGTAATTCACGCGCTGGTCGCTCATTCGTCGTTTCCGGTGGCGATCGAACTGATGGACCCGCGCTGTGTGGCGATGGTCGAGAACAGTCCGATGGCGGTCGGCCTGCCGAAGGACTCGTTCATGCTGCTGACCGAGATCGACGGCCCGCCCGAGTTGGTCGATGCGCGAGTCGCAGCGGTCGCCGAAATCCTGCGCAGCGCGGGATCGCGCGATGTGGTCTTCAGCGATGATGAAGAGCAGCGTCAGAAACTGTGGAAGGCCCGCAAGGCAGCCGGCGGCTTGATGGGACAACTGAGCGCCGACTTCGTCGTGCAGGACGCCGTGATCCCGAAACGGGCTCTCGCTGAATTACTGCAACTGGTCTACGACGAAGCCGACGCCGCCGGCATCCGCGCGGTCAATGTCTTCCACGCGGGCGACGGCAACCTGCATCCCAACTTTTTGTTCGACTCGCGCAAGCCGGGCGAGTTGGAAAAGGTCGAACTGATCGGCAAGCGGTTGATGCAGCGCGTGGTCGATGTCGGCGGAACGCTGTCGGGTGAACACGGCATCGGCAACGACAAGACCGCGTATATGCCGCTGGTCTTCGGGCCGGAGACGACTCGCATCCAGTTGGCGATTCCGGCCGTGTTCAATCCCCGGCATCAGTTGAACCCGTTGAAGGTGTTCGCGGAGCGGCGGTTTGAGGCGGAGGAGGGAGGAAATTCAGAAGTCAGAAGTCAGAAGTCAGAAGGAAGCAGGAACGGGACCGAGGCGCATGCGAACGGACACGCGGTGACGGGTTCCCGCTGCTTTGTGCCGTTTCTTGATCCGATTGATGGAGTGCTGTGTCTCTCGGCCGACGCCACCGAGGCGGAGATTCGCGCCCAGGCCGCACCACACCAGCAACGATTCCCGTTGTTGATCGATGCTGCCGCGACATTGCGCGCGCAGGTGGAAGCGACCGGCTTTGCTCCGGCTTCGTCGCGGTTCGGGCCGTTCTGCGACAACATCGTCGGCATGAACTGGCAACTGCCGAACGGGCACATCGTCCGGATCGGCGAACGCGTCGTGAAGACGACGACCGGCTATGACCTGTTCCGGTTCCTGCTCTCATCGGGCCGCCGGTTCGGTCGGCCGATTGACTACGTTCTGCGGTTGCGACCGGATTGCGGCGTGACCAGCGTTTGCTGGCTATCGGGGCGAACCGATGCCGTTTCAGAAGCAGTGCCGGTGTTGCTGAAGAACTGCTGGATGCACTGGTTCGATTCCATCGACCTGATCGTGGACGCCGAAGGAGCCAGGCTGCGAATCGTCGTGAATTGTCCGTCGGCGGAGTGTTCGCTCGTCGAGACATTTCTGACGTCGTTCGCCTTGTCACAGTCACTCGCGCTGACCATCGAGCGCGACGTTCCGGCACCGACCGATGGCTGCCCGGACTTTGTGTTCAAGACATCGCCCGAGCATCTCGTCAGGCTGGCTCGCGATGTCGCCCAACTCGGGGGAATCCGCTGCGTGGCCCTGTGCTACAACGGCGTGCTGCACGGCTATCTCAACGACAGCGCTGACACAGTCGATCGCATTGCGGCCCTCGTGCGGGACAAGGCGGACGAACTGCACGCGGTCGGCGGCGACTGGCATTCGCGGCACTTGCCCGCGCTGACACCCACCGCGTTGGAAGCCGGCTGGATCTCCATTCTTGAGCAGGAATCGAACATCACGTGACGATGTCGCAAGAAACCCCCACAGAGCCCTCCGGCGAATGTTCAGCGCACAGTCAGATACGGCCCAGTCAGGAACTGCCCGATCAGGATCTGCTGGCGAGCTGCGTTCATTGCGGCTTCTGCCTGGAAGTCTGTCCGACTTACAAATTGACCGGCGACGAAAACAACTCGCCCCGCGGGCGGCTGCGCCTGTGGCGGGAAGAGGCCGAAGGTCGCTTGGAGCAAGATCCGTGGACCGACTTCTACACGTCGGAGTGCGTCGGGTGCCTCGCCTGCGAATCGGCGTGCCCGGCGAACGTCCCGTATGGAACGATCTTCGAACAGGTCAAGCATCAGCACGTCGCCGCCAAACGGTCGCGACCCGGTTTCCTGTTGCGACTCGCCGCCGCGCTGGCCGCTCGACCGGCGCTGTTCAACTTGGCGATGCTGCCAGCCCGGCTGTTGCGCACGGCGGGACTGTTGCCGCACCGGTTCCTGTTCCGGGGAAGTCCCGCCGCAGTGCAATCGACCGCGGCCTACGCGCGACGATTGATGGAGCGACATCGCCCGACCGGACCGCGCGTCGCTTTTCTGACCGGCTGCCTGATGGAATCGCTGTTCCGCGAAATCAACTTCGCGACGGTCCGTGTCCTGATCGAGAACAACGTTCAAGTCGTCATTCCGCCGGAACAAGGTTGTTGCGGCGCGTTCCAAGAACACCTGGGCCTCGACGGTGTCGAAGCACTTCAAGAACAGAACCGCCGCGCGTTCGGTTCGCTCGATGTCGACGCCGTCGTGAGCAACTCATCCGGCTGCGGCCTGGCATTGGGCAAGGGACTGAAGGGCGAGTTGCCCGTGCGCGACGTGCTCAGCTTACTCGGCGAAATCGGCCCGGTGCGACGTCAACGCCGAACAGACGGTGCGCGAGTGTATGTCGATCTGCCGTGTCATCTGGTTCACGGTCAGAAGGTGGCGGGCATTCCGACCAATGTGCTCGATGCGACGGGCTACACGTGGGAACTCGCCCCGCAGGCCCGCGACTGCTGCGGTTCGGGTGGCGTCTACAACATCCAGAAGCCGGAGAACTCGCGCGAGATCCTGGCCCGCAAGTCGGCGTTCCTCAACGAAGCCGCGGGAGACCCGGTCATCCTGGCGACGTCGAACCATGTCTGCATGATGCAGTGGAACTCGGCCCGCTCGGGGGGACTCGTGAAGCGGCCCTTCACCGTCCGACACGTCATTCAGTTGCTCGATCCTCAAGATTTGCCCGCGAATCACGCGAGTGGACGCGAATGAAGTCGAAAGGGAGCCGTCCATTGTGACCACGTCAGACCGAGACCGCTGGGATGCCAAGTATGCCGGAAAGCCGGTGCCTGCATCGTCACTTCCCGACGACTGGCTCAGGCAACACGCGGTGACGTTGGCAGCGGGAACGGCCCTCGATCTGGCCTGCGGTCTGGGATACAACGCCATCTGGTTGGCTCAACAGGGATGGCGGGTGGACGCCGTGGATATCTCTCCCGTTGGCTTGTCGCTGGCCGCGTCGTTGGCGGAACGGGTCGGATGTCCGGCGGTGTCGTGGATCGCGGCCGATCTCGACACGTTCGTGCCGTGCGAAGCGGGTTACGACCTGATCACCGTCTTCCGGTTTCTCGATCGTCAACGGCTGCCGCAGATGATTGAAGCGGCGCTCCGTCCCGGCGGGATGCTGATCTATGAGACGTTTTCGCAGCGGCAAATGTCGCGACCGGACAATCATCTGAAGTGCGATCAGTTCACTCTCGGTCCGGGTGAGTTGCCGGCGCTGTTTCCACACCTGACGGTCGTGGCCGCCGAGGAGATTGATCTGCCGGATCGCTGCGTCGCCCGGCTCGCGGCGAGAAAACCCGTGGTCTGAGGAGTCTCGCCGAGCAGGGCAATCGCCTTGTGGAATGTAGGGTGGGACAAGCTCGCTTCGAGCGCCGGCCCACCATGATGGAATCACGGACAAACTCGACGCCAAAGGGCTGCGCCCAAAATTCCAAAGCGGCGTCAAGCCGCCGCACTCCAAAGGAGGGTGGGACAAGCTCGCTCCGAACCGATCGCGTTGGAAGTCGCATCGGCGTCTGTTACGATCCCCACCCCAACTTGTGGTGCCGCGATCCTTGCGGCATCGCGACGAGTTCACCTGCTCATCCGGAGAACCCGCTCATGCCGTCTGCTGCTCCGAACCATTGTCGCCGGTTGTCGTCACCCGTCGTGCGACGAATTCTGGCCGGGTTGATTGTCATCGCCGCCTGCAATCCTTCGACGCGCCTGTTGGCACAGGGAACCAAGCCGGAAAAGGCTCCGGACAAGGGGGTCGAAAAGAAGGTCCGCGTCGACAATCCGTTCCCCAAGACGATCCCCGCGCCGGAACTCGAGGGGGGCGTCGAATGGCTGAACGTCGGCGGCCCGATCTCGCTGAAGGATCTGCGCGGCAAGGTCGTCGTGCTGGACTTCTGGACCTTCTGCTGCATCAACTGCATGCACGTGCTGCCCGACCTGAAGTTCTTGGAACAGAAGTACGGCAAGGAACTGGTCGTGATCGGCGTCCACTCGGCCAAGTTCGACAACGAGAAGGAAACCGGCAACATCCGCAAGGCAATCCTGAGGTATGAGATCGAACATCCGGTCATCAACGACGCCAACATGACGATCTGGCGGAAGTTCGCGATCAGTTCGTGGCCATCGCTGGTGCTGATCGATCCGGAAGGGAACTACTGCGGCACCGCGCCGGGCGAAGGGAACCGCGAGGTGCTTGACACGATCATCGGCAAGGTGATCGCGTACCACAAATTCAAGGGGACGCTCGATGAAACGCCCGTGCGGTTTGACTTGGAGCGCAACCGCGCGCCCGCCACGCCGCTGCGGTTTCCCGGCAAGTTGCTCGTCGATTCCGCCACGCAACGCTTGTTCGTCTCCGACAGCAACAACAACCGGATCGTAGTCTCATCGCTGGATGGCAAGCTGATCGACGTGATCGGCAGCGGCGCGATCGGTTCGAAGGACGGCGGCTATGCCGACGCGCAGTTCGATCATCCGCAGGGAATGGCGCTGGTTGGCGAAACGCTCTACGTCGCCGACACCGAGAACCATCAGTTGCGAACCGTCGACCTCGCGAAGAAGCAGGTGGCCACGTTGTCCGGAACCGGCGAGCAGGCCCGCTTCGGTTCCAAAGGCGGACTCCTGCGCAATTCAAAGCTCAACAGTCCCTGGGATCTGTGCGTCGTCGATGGTGTGCTGTACATCGCGATGGCCGGACCGCATCAGATCTGGTCGCACAAGCTCGGTACGGAAAAGATCCAACCATATGCCGGGTCGGGCCGCGAAGACATCACCGATGGTGACTTGGACGGCGGTGCCCTCGCCCAGCCATCGGGAATTGTTTCCGACGGAAGGTTTCTCTACGTGGTCGACAGCGAAGGATCGGCCGTCCGCAAGATCTCGACGAAGGCCAAGCAAAACCTGACCGACCCGGTGGGCGAAATCAGAACTCTGGCCGGGACGCACGACCTGCCCCGAGCCGCCAGCCTGTTCGCGTTCGGTGATGTTGACGGCGAGGGAACGGCCGCCCGGTTTCAGCATCCGCTGGGGATCGTCCTGCACAACGGCGGCGCGTTTGTCGCCGACAGCTACAACCACAAGATCAGGCTGCTCGATCTGAAATCGCACGAGGTCTCAACGTTCCTCGGCACGGGCAAGCCAGGCGTCGGATTGAATCCCGTCCAGTTCGCCGAACCAGCCGGTCTGGCGATCGCCGACGGCAGCCTGTACGTCGCCGACACCAACAATCACCGGTTGGTCGTCGTGAACCTGGCCACCAAGCAGGCCAAGGAGCTGGTGATCGAAGGACTCACTCCCCCCAAGCCGATCACGGCCGAATCGGCGGACGGCCCCTCAATCCGCGAAGTCGCCGTCGATCTTCAGAAGCTGACGGTCAACGACGGCATCGACTTCATCGTGGAATTTGCGCTGCCGGAAGACTTCAAGCTGAACCCGCTGTTGCCGGTCAAATACAAACTGACGGTCGAAGGGAATGACGGACTCATCGCAGCCGATCAACAGAACGTGCGGATGGAAGCCACCATCGACGACGGCTCCACCGCGAAGTTCAAGGTGCCGCTCGCAAAGAAGACCGGGAACGGGACGTTGCTGATCTCGATCACCTACGGCTACTGCCGCGACGGCAAGGGCGGCCTCTGCAAGATCGACATGCTGAAGTTCAAGGTGCCGGTGGAACTCGCCGCCGGAGGTGACGCCAAGCCGGTGACATTGAAGGCATCGCCAAAGTAAGTCGGAGTGCGGAGATTCATCTCCGCTTTCCGTTTTCAGCAGTCAGTGACGCGCTGTGATCGGTGTCTCGGAAGGTTCGGCAATTCACCTCGAATGAGAAACCAAAGCATGAACTTTCCACGGTTGACGGCGTTGGGCTTCGTGCTGTTGTTTGTGGTCGCAACGGCGGCGAACGGCCGAGCCGAAGAGGCGGCCGGATTGAAAGCCGTCGATGAGCTTGGATCCCGAGACGGCCAGGCGATTGTCGATGCCGCTCTCCCCGACGGTAATGTCATTGGATTCCGTTTTCCGAATGGTTGTGACTTCACAGACAAGTACATGCAACCCTTGAAGACGTTCAAGAGCCTTGAGTCGCTCGAAATCTATGGCGGTGAGTCGCCGTTGGACAAGCCCGCGAGTCGCGAAGCAGGCAGGCGCGCCGTGAATGCCGGACTGTCGCGTTTGAAGGAACTGCCAACCCTGACTTCGCTCATTCTCAGTGACGAGCGCGTCACGGACACAGGTCTGAAAGAATTGAAGGGCGTCACAAATCTGAGGTCACTTTCACTGACTTGCTCCAAGGTCACGGACGCCGGTTTGATGGAGATCAAAGAACTCGAAAACCTGCGATCACTGATGCTCACCTCCGCGCGAATCAGCGATGCGGGTCTGCTGGCACTGACCGAACTCAAGCATCTCGAAACGCTCCGTTTGCACAAGACCCGCATCTCAGACGATGGGATGAAGGAACTTCAGAAGTTCAGCCGCCTGAAGTCGATTGACCTCGACGCATCCCGCATCTCGGATGTCGGTTTGAAGGAACTCGCGGAACTGAAAGGCATCGAGAAACTCGGGCTCAATTCCCCGAAAATCACCGATGCCGGCGTGACGAGTTTGGCGGCGCTGTCAGGGTTGAAGGCGCTGATGCTCAGATGCCCGAAACTCACGGATGACGGGTTGCAGGAGCTGCCGAAACTCCAGAAGTTGGAGGTTCTGGGACTCGATTGTCCCCTCATCACCGACGCGGGCCTGACGGGTTTCAAGCAATTGACAAACCTGCGGTTGATCCGCTTTGGTTCCCGCAACATCAGCGATGCGGGCCTGAAAGAATTGAAGGGACTCATGCACTTGGAGGAACTGTTTCTCGCCTCCACACAAGTTACCGATGCCGGCCTGAAGGATCTGGGGGAAATGACGAGTCTGCAGTACCTTGATCTCGATAACACCAAAATCACGGACGCCGGCCTCTTGCACCTCAAGGGCCTGTCACAACTGCGCCTGATTTCCGTTCATGCACCACAAGTAACCGAACAAGGGCTGGCGACCCTTCGGGAATCGCTACCGAAGTGCAAGGTCTACGGGGGAAAATGATGGGTGTCAAAGCGGTCAGTCCGATTGGCGGAGTTGGTATGTTCGCAAATCAAAGTCGCTCGACCGCTGTCACGTAACGTTTTGTTGGTCGGTGTTTGTCTGTCGCCGCCACACCGGTGTTCCAGTGATTGCAGCGTCATTCTTTGTTTTGTCGTTCCGGGACGATCATCGGTGCCTGCGGAATCGGCGAAGGTGACGGCGTTTCTCCCAACCACAGATGCTGACGATTGGCCGCTCGGGGATCGACGATTGTCAGCGGGCGGTTGGACAGTGTCTGGATGACGGCGTCCCAGTAAAGCTGCTGATTCGTCAGGCGCGGAGCCCTGCGGTATTCCGCCAGCAACCGTTCCAGCCGCGCCGCGTTTGAACCAGCAGACGCCCGACGTTGAGCGGCGTTGACTCGCGCTTCGTTCAGCACGGCAGCCGCACTGCCAGACAGTACGGGCTGTCCGTCACGCTGCTCGCCCATCAACTGTTGCCACAGCGCGTCATCCAGCGTCC
>JANMLE010001857.1:0-2780 GCA_031372385.1 Planctomycetota bacterium
GCTGATGAGTTACGGCGGATCAAGCCTGCTGATGACGGCGGTCGCCTTGGGCCTGCTGATGAACGTCGGCATGCGTCCCGGTTACGAAATGACGCCCGATCCGTTCCGCTTCGAATAGTGCGACTGATCGCAATTTGACGCGATTTAGAGCCCTCGTTCGGACGCACCATTCGGACCGCGTTTCCCTGTCACGGTCCGGGCGGGTAAGCTAGTCGCGGTCTGCGGAAATCGTCTGGGAATGATTCCCAACGCCTGAGACCCGATGGATCGAGATTCATTGAACAACTTGAGCCTGCAGGACCGAACATGTCGGCCGAAATCATCGCCGTGGGAACAGAACTGACCTCCGGTGCGAAACTTGACACGAACAGCCAGTGGTTGAGCCTGGAGTTGGCCGAGACCGGGATTCCCGTCCGGGCGCATTGCACGATCTGGGACGATCTGGACGAAATGGTGGCGGTGATTCGCACCGCCGCCGACCGCAGCGACGTGGTGCTGATCACCGGGGGCCTGGGCCCGACGCTCGATGATCTCACGCGCGAGGCACTCGCCAAGGTGGCGGGGGTCGAGTTGGTGCTGCACGCGCCGTCGCTGGAGCACGTCAAGTCGATGTTCGCGCGGCGCAACCGGCCGATGCCCGAACGCAATGCGATGCAGGCCATGTTTCCCGCCGGTTCCGAACCATTGCCGAATCCGCGCGGCACCGCTCCGGGGATCTGGATGAGCGTGACCCGCAGCGATGGTCGCCAGTGCCGCATCGCCGCCATGCCGGGTGTCCCCAGCGAGATGCGGCAGATGTACCGCCAGCAGGTCGTGCCGCGGCTGGATGGCGGGGGCAAGGTGATCCGCCGCGCCCGCATCAACTGCTTCGGCGCGGGGGAATCACAGGCCGAGGAAATGCTCGGCGAACTGACCGCCCGCGGACGCGATCCGGATGTGGGGATCACCGTCCACGAAGCCACGATCACATTGCGAATCACCGCGGAGGGACTGAGCCCCGAAGAATGCCGCGACAAGATTGAGAAGACCCGGCTCGCCATCATCAACCGCATGGGAACCCTGGTGTTCGGCTCCGAGGATGAGGAACTGGAACACGCGCTGGTCCGACTGCTCAACCAGCGCCGGGCTTCGTTGTCGACGGCCGAATCGGGAACCGGCGGGTTGCTCTCATACCGCCTGACGGGCGTGTCCGGATACGACACCTGTTACAAGGGGGGAGTCGTCGTCCCCACCCACGCCGCCAAGCGCGACATGCTGTCGGTCGATCCAATGCTGTTGCGCAGCTACGGTGACATCAGTTCCGAGGCGGCCGAGGCGATGGCCCAGGGTTGTCGCCAGAAATTCGGAACCAACTTCGCGCTGGCGATCACGGAATGGGCCGACTTCAAGGCCGACGATCCCTTCGCCGCGGTTCCCGCCAGCTTTGTCGCGCTGGCCGGTCCGAAGGTCGTGCAAGTCGAAAAGGTCCAGCACTTTGGCGATCCGGAAATCGCCAAGAGCCGCACCGCCAAGACGGCGATGAACCTGCTGCGCCTGCATCTCATTGGCGGTTGATCAAGGCTCACTCGCGCTTGATCAACTCATAGAGCAGCACCTTGCGGTAGCCGATGCCGCCGACGGTTCCGTCCAGCATCACTGAGCCGCTGGCCGGGACTTCCTTGGCCAGAGTGGTCTGCAGGACTTCGGTGCCGTTGATCCAAGCCTGCACATTGGTGCCGCGCGCCTGGATGCGCAGCGTGTTCCACTGGCCTGCCGGCAGACTGGCGTTCACGTTGGGTGATGCCACGGCGAACAACGCTCCGGTGGCGAAGCGGTCCATCTTTCTCAGATCGGGATCGTTGGCCAGATGAACCTTCACGCCGTTCTCCAACGGCTTCCCCTGGCCGCTGTAGCGCAGATAGATCCCGCCCATCGCGCTCGGTTCCGTGACCCGCCACTCGCACGTCAATTCGAAGTCGCCGTACTTTTCCTCCGACACCAGGAATGAGCCGTTGGAGCGTTCGAAGTCGGCGGTGAATTCACCCTGTTCGCCGCGCTTCCATTTTCTCGGTCCGACGGTTTTCCAATCGACCGTGTCGTACAACGTTTCGCGCTGCTTGGCCGCCAGCTTCGCGGCCGTGGTGTTCGGACCGGAGACAGAAGCCACCGCGTCGAGAAAGGTGATGCCCGCGCCGAGATTGCCGCGGGCGAGTTCGGCCTTCCCCTGATGCAGCACCCGGGCCGCCAGTCGTTCGTGGAATTGACCCGCCTCATCACCGGCGCGTTTGAACCATCCGTCCGCGACCGGCAGAAGCAGCTTGCCCTGGAAGAAAAGATACGTCGCGAACCGCAGAGCCTTCGCGGCATCGGCCTTTTCGGGGCCGGCATCGGCCAATGAGATTCGTTCACCGGGCGACAGATCCGACAGCTTGCGGGTCAGTTCCTTGTCTTTCAATTTCACATGCAAGGTCTCACCGTCGGCGCTTTGAAAATCGAACCGCGTGCCGCCGACGCGGATGGCCGCGCCCGGCTTGAGTTGTTGCAGGGTCTGAAGAACATCGCGATCAATCTCGGTCAGTGCTTCGGCCAGTTGCAGATCCCAGCCCAGCAGTTCGCGGTCGCTGCGGAACTCCTTCTGTGTCAGCGCCTGCTTGACGAGCGCCGCGGCCTCGGCCCCCTTGTTGGTTTCCAGCAACTTGACGAGCTTGGCCCAGTGGGTCGTGTACGGCAGAGGTTGCGCCCGCGGATCGACCGTGTCGGTCGGCATCGGTTCGGGCTTCGGCTTCTCTTCGGGTTCGGCG
>JANMLE010000252.1:0-6572 GCA_031372385.1 Planctomycetota bacterium
GCGAACGTGCTGCGGGCCATCCTGCGGCACGACCCGGACACGATCCTGGTGGGCGAGATCCGCGATTTTGAAACGGCCGAAGTCTCGATCCAAAGCGCCCTGACCGGCCACCTGGTGTTCAGCACACTGCACACCAACGACGCCCCGTCGGCCATCACGCGGCTGCGCGACATGGGGATCGAGCCGTTCCTGATCACGGCCACCGTCGAAGCGGTGCTGGCCCAGCGGCTGGTGCGCAAGATCTGCACGGAATGCCGGACCGAGTTCGAGCCCAGCGACGAACTGCTGATGGAACTGCAACTGCCGATCGCCCAGGCGCGGCAGTACAAGTTCTACTATGGCCGCGGCTGCACACGCTGCAACAATTCGGGCTACAAGGGGCGCTGCGGCATCTACGAACTGCTGGAAATCGACGACGACATCCGCGACCTGATCACGTCCAACGCGAGTGTCGACGACATCAAGAACTACGCCCGCACGCAGGGGATGACCACCCTGCGCGAAGCGGGCCTGAAGATGATTTTTGACGGCGTCACGACGATCGACGAGGTCGTTCGCGAGACCGTGATGGAAGACATTGAGTGACGAGTGACGAGTGACGAGTGACGAGCGAGTCTTGTTACTCGCCGCTTGTTGCGGACCTCCCCCCCCGGAGACTGGCCATGCCAACTTTTCAATATGAAGCGATGGACAACACGGGCCTCGAGGTGAAAGACGTCATCGACGCCGCCACCGAGCAGGATGCGCAGGCGAAGATCCGCGAAAAGGGATTCTTCGTCACCAAGATTGTGGAGAAGGGGAAGGCCAAAAAGACCAAGGGGGACAAGACCAAGGGGGATGCCAAGACCCAGGCCGACGCCAAGAAGAAGCCCGCCAACAGGAAGAAGAAGGGCGGCGGCGGTTTTTCGATCGGCGGCGTCAGCGGCAAGAAACTCTGTGCGTTCACCCGACAGTTGTCCACGCTGCAGGATGCCGGTCTGCCGATTCTGCGCAGCCTGCGAATCTTGGAAGCGCAAGCCAAGCCCGGACCGCTCAAGAGCTCCCTGCTGGGGGTCATCGAGGACGTCGAATCGGGCAGCACGCTGTCCGAGGCGATGGCCAAGCAGCCCAAGGCGTTCGACAACCTGTACGTGAACATGGTCAAGGCGGGTGAGGCCGGCGGGGCGTTGGAAATCATTCTGCAGCGTCTGGCCGAGTTCAAGGAACGGGCCGAAAGCCTGAAACGCAAGGTCAAGGGCGCGATGATCTATCCGTGTGCGGTCATCACCGTCGCCACGCTGATCGTCGGCTTCATCATGTACTGGATCATTCCGAAGTTTAAGAAGATCTTCGACGACTTCGGCACCGAACTCCCCCCGATGACCAAGATGCTGATCTTCGTCAGCGATGCGGTCGTGCATTACTGGTACCTGGGGCCCGTGATCCCGTTCGCCCTCTGGTTGATGATCAAGATCATCAAGAAGAACAAGACCGGGGCGTACGTGATCGACTGGCTGTCGCTGCGAATTCCGCTGCTGGGGATGATCTTCCGCAAATCGATCATCGCGAGAACCTGCCGCACGCTGGGGACACTGATCGCCTCGGGCGTCCCGATCCTGGAGGCGCTGGCGATCACGCGGGACACGGCGGGGAACGCGGTGTTCTACAAGGCGTATGAACACATCATCGCGGCGATCCGCGAGGGGGAATCGATGGCCGTGCCGCTGCGGGAAACGCGGACGGTGGACGAGATCGTGGTGAACATGGTCGACGTCGGTGAAGAAACCGGCGCGCTCGACAACATGCTGTACAAGGTGTCGGACGTCTTCGACGAGGAAGTGTCGGTGCTGGTCGAAGGCCTGGTGAATCTGCTCGAACCGCTGATGGTGGTGATCCTCGGTTTGATCGTCGGCTTCATCGTCATCGCGCTCTTCATGCCGCTGATCAAGCTGCTGAACG
Organism: Planctomycetota bacterium; assembly: GCA_031372385.1. GTDB lineage: Bacteria > Planctomycetota > Planctomycetia > Planctomycetales > Planctomycetaceae > Schlesneria. The sequence continues at coordinate 1,939 of JANMLE010000252.1, forward strand.
ACCTGTCGTGACGGGCGTGGATCGATTCGGGGTCAGGACTTCCAAGTTTGCCGGACGCCGTAGCTGAATTCGCAAGAATTCAGCCTGTTGTCAGTTCCCTGAACTCTTGCGAGTTCAGCTACGGCGAGTGCTTGGAACTACTGGGGGTGGATGTCGTTTAGCCGCGCGGGCAACGCCCCGCGCGGGATTTGAGAAAATTCGTTGATTCCCGTCGACGCGCGGGGCGTTGCCCACGCGATGCAACGACGGGGACGATCAAAGGACCGCAATCATGCTCTCGCTTACCAAGCGCCATCATCGGCCCCGTGGCCACCATCACCCGCGCAGCGGTTTCACGCTGATCGAGATTCTGGTGGTGATCACGATCATCGGCATCTTGCTGGCGTTGCTGCTGCCGGCGATCAACGGGGTCCGCGTCCGGGCGCGGGTGGCCCAGGTGAGAACCGAGATCGCGGCCCTGGAATCGGCCGTCACGACGTTCAAAACACAGTACGGGACCGAGCCGCCCAGTTCGTTGGTGATCTGGGAGACTCCCACCGGTACCGACGCGTTGTATGGAAACGGTTGGGGTAACGCCTCGCCGTCGGCACGGGCCGTCGACAGCCGGGCCAAGATTCGCCAGCTCTGGCCCCAGTTCGACTTTACGATGGTGCGGGACTTCAATGGCGATGGAGACAGCGCGGATGCCGTCATGCTGAGCCAGGGGGAATGCCTTGTCTTTTTCCTTGGCGGCGTGCCCACCAAGACAGTTGTTTCGGGGAAAACGATCTTCTCCATGACGGGGTTTTCCAAGAGTCCGTTCAACCCGTTTGCCACGGGGGGCGGTCGCGATACGGCCATCTACGAATTCGACAACTCGCGGTTCTTGGACATCGACTCGGATGGGTTCCCCGAACTGATTGATCCGCTCCCTTCCCAAACCGCACCCTACCTGTACTTCAGCAGCTATGGCGGGGCGGGCTATCGCTACAACGCCAGCTCACCGCTCAACGAATTCGCGACCACTTCCAGCGCCCCTTACTTCCCGCCGACACAACCGTATTTGCAGGGAAGCGGAGCTGGCGCGCAGCCGTGGAAGGCCAAATCGATCCAGATCATCTCGCCGGGCTACGACCACAAGTACGGGACGTTTGGGGCATACAGCACGAACACCGCCGCCAGCGACTTGAGTGGGGCGCGGGAGATCGAGGCGGACAACATCACCAACTTCGCCTCGGGAACCCTGGGCGGGAAGTGACGTGGATCTCCTGTCGAGGCGAGAGTCAATCATGGTTCATCGAAACATCATCAGACACCGGCGTCGCGGCTTCACGATGATCGAAATCTTGGTCGTCGTGGGCATCATCCTGCTGCTCATGACCATGTCGGTCGGCGTGCTGCGGAACGCCATCGGATTGGCCCGGCAGCGGCAGACCGAAGCGACGATCCTGAAGGTCCACGGCCTGATGCAGCAGCGGATGGACGCCTTCTACCGGGCGATGGAGCGGACCAACCTGCAGCAGGCCAACGATAAGATGAGACGGGACTGGTACAACACCTACAACATGATCCCGCCCGACAAGGCGATCGAGGTCATGACCAAGAAGCAGATCCTGCAGTCCCGCTTCCCGCAGAATTTCTTCGAGAGGAGCCTGTTGACGAATCCCCCCACCGGGGTCACGCCGATCCCCGCCAAACATCTGGCGGTGACCGAAAGCGCATCGCTGATGTACTGGATCATCACCGACTCCGAAGTCTATGGCGTGGCGCCGGTCGACGAGAGTGAATTCAGTTCCAGTGAGGTGCGCGACACCGACGGGGACGGCCTGCTGGAGTTCGTCGATGGCTGGGGTCGGCCGCTGCGGTTCTATCGCTGGCCCACGCAATTGTTTCGCCCCGGCGACGGGGCCGGCGTGCCACCCGGAGTCAACTCGTCGGGCGTGTTGAGCCCGCCCGACCGGAAATACGTCAGCGTCCTGTGGTCCGGTCTTCCCGCGATGCCCACGATCCCCGGTGAACTCGATCCGCTGGTGCGCGATCCCGATGATCCCACCGGTCAGTTGTGGCGGTTTGTGACTTCGCCCGGCGCGCCGGCTGGTGCGATGACGGCGGTGCAAAACTTCTTCGGGACGCCCAGCACCTACAACGCGTTTCTGATCATGTCGGCGGGCCCGGACGGAGTCCTAGGTCTGTTGGAACCTTCGAATGAGGCGGTCACCGTGAGTTCGCCGGCGTTGGGGGTGCCCCAGGGGCGTTTGGGCGCACTGACCAGTTGGGCGGCCATCCAAAGCAACCCGATCAACGACAACATCACCAATCGCAAGCGATAGGCCGGATTATTCATCGCCTCGTAGCTGAGTTCGCAAGAACTCAGTTTGAGATGGTGAGTTGGGCTGAGTTCTTGCGAACTCAGCTACATGTGTATTGAAGAGTCACAGGCTGGAAGCCTATGCCACAGCCTTTTTCAACGGACGGATAGACCGGCGGCGAGGATACGATCATGTTTGAACGACGAATTCACCGGCTTTCACCGACGCGCCCAACGGCGGCCATTCATCGCGGCTTTACGCTTGTCGAGATGCTGGTGGTGATCGGCATTGTGCTGCTGATCGCCGTCATGACGGCCAGTGCCATCAACCTGACGATCAGCGGTGACAAGGTGCGCGCCGCGTCGCGCCAGGTGCAGTCGTATCTCGCCGGTGCGCGCGATCGGGCCATTTACTCCAAGGCGCCCCGCGGCGTCCGGTTTCTGTTGGACCCGACGAACAACCGGACCGTCACCAGCATGGTCTACATCGCGCCGACGGATGATTGGACGCAGGGGACCATTCAGATGGAGTGGGACAACAGCGGTGTGGTGACGGTGGTGAGGGGATTCGACGATCCGGCCAACAACTTCGTCACCAGCCCGACCGATTGGCCCAGCCTCTACAAGCAGGGTTTGCTCAAAGACGGCCTGCGGATTCGCATTCCCAACGACAACACGGGCGAATGGTACACCGTCGACACCAGCCTGCTCGCGGGCGGCGGCACGACCAACCCGCGGCTGCTCCTGACCACCGGGTACGCCAAGGCCGGGACCACCACCTCCGGACCGATGACCGCCGCCTTCCAGCCCGGTCAGGGACCGTCCACCTACCTGCTGGAACTGCCGCCGAGTGTGCTGCCGAATCAGGAGCCGGTGCTGTTGCCCAAGGGAGCCGTGATTCATCTCGATCGGTGCAGTACCGCGGGGATCGTGAGTTTGGAGCAACCGAGTTCTCCGGCACCGGGCGGCTGGGTGCGGGCTGACAAATTGCCGAGTGCCTGGAAACGAACGACAACGACCGGTGATCCCAGCGGTTTCGATTACACCAGTCAGATGGACATCTTGTTTTCGCCGCGCGGGGTGGTGATTGGCTCCTCCGCACAAAGCGGCATCATTCATTTCTACATCGCCGAACAGAAGGATGCCGACCTGGATCGGCAGTACTGGAAATCCCCCTCTGCGTATCCCACGGTCTCCGCGCCCGAATACGGAACTTGGGGGGATGCCATGTCCCCCGGTTACGAACGGGGCGACAAGGTGATTCTGACGTTGTTCACTCGAACGGGTGCGGTCTCCACCCACCCTGTCCATCCGACGGATGTCTTCAAGTTTGCCGAGACCGGCGAGGTGGCGGGGAAATGAAACAGTTCATGCGTACAGCACCGTTGCAGCGACGTCGGGTCTCCTCCGGTCCCCTCGCCCCTCGCCTTGGAGGGGAGAGGGCTAGGGTGAGGGGTTCTTTGCTTCATGATTCGTCACCGCGTTTAACCGCAACGCCATCGGCGTGCGCGCCGATCAACGCGGGACTTCCGAATCGAGCCCACGCCGATGGCGTTGGGGCTAAACGCACGAACGGCCGAGGGGACCGGAGTCATGTCGGCACCACACTCAGCGAAGTCCTGATTTCGCTGCTGGTGATGAGCATCGGTGTCGTGTCGCTGGCAACGCTGTTCCCGATTGCCGTCTTGCGCTCCGTGCAGGCCACGCACCTGACCAATGCCGCCAACCTGCGGTACAACGTCGAAGCGCTGCTCAGTGTGCAACCCCAGTTGTTCAGCATCGGCACGCCGTGGGTGGCGGGCAAGTCGTACAGCGTGGGCGATCTCGTGACCCCGACCGAATTGACCAGTCTGAAGTCGCCCCCCGTCGTGTTCCGGTGTACCAGCGCGGGGAGTGCCGGCACTCAGGAACCGAACTGGGACTTCACCAACGGCAGTTCGACGAACGACGGCGGGGTCACGTGGTTGGCGTTCCGGTTGCAGAATTATGTCATCGACCCGCTCGGCAAGTGGAACGTCGAAAGCAGCTTTCGATCGACCGCCGCCAACGGAGATTTCTTCGGCAACAATGGCACCAGCCCCCGAACCATCCAGTTGCCGTCCGGGGCTTGGAACGTGCGGGCCTTTCCCGGTGTTGGTGCCACCAATCAGGCCCTCGCGGCCGACGTCGCCACACTCCCCGACAGTTGGGTGATGCAGGCCGAGTCCAACGCGGTGACCAACATCACGGCCACCACCTGCGACATGATCGACATGCAGGTCGACTTGTCCCAAACTCTGCCGGTTGATGCGACGGGCTTTTACCCGCAATCACGGGTGGTGTTGTACGACGCCACGGGCCGGTTCAG
>JANMLE010000258.1:0-3431 GCA_031372385.1 Planctomycetota bacterium
AGTTTGGATCGCAGCGCGTGCTGCAGGATGTGTCGATCGAAGTTTGCCGCGGCGAGACTCTGGTGTTGATCGGCGAGAGCGGCTGCGGGAAGAGCGTCACCACGAAGCTGTTGGCGGGGCTGCTCGAACCGACCCACGGCGAAGTGCAGTGGGACGGCCGGCCGGTCCGGAACCGATCCGCGCGCGAACTGCGTCGCGACCGGCTGCGTTTCGGCTACCTCTTCCAGGGGGCGGCGCTGTTCGACAGCATGAACGTCTTCGAAAACGTCGCCTTTGGTCTGCGGGAGAACACGGAACTGAAAGAGTCACAGATCCGCGACGTGGTGCTGGAACGGCTGCGCGAAGTCGGACTGGCTGCCACCGTGGGCGACAAGCGACCGTCGGATCTGTCGGGCGGAATGAAGAAGCGCGTCGGCCTGGCGCGGGCTCTGGCCATGTCGCCCGACGTCGTTTTCTACGACGAACCGACCACGGGTCTCGATCCGGTGATGAGCGACGTGATCAACGAGCTGATCCTGCAAACACAGGCGCGACGCAAGGTGACCAGCGTGGTCGTGACGCACGACATGCACACGGTGCGTCGAGTGGCCGACCGCGTCGTGATGCTGTATCCGCTGAACCGTGTCGGACCCGACCAACCGCAGGTGATCTTCGAAGGCACACCCGACGAGGCGTTTGAAAGCGACGATGTGCGGGTCACGAGTTTCGTGCGCGGCGAAGCGGGGGCGAGGCTCAAGGAAATGTATGCCGCGTAGTGGGGAAGGCGAACATTGGCACTGGGTCAAACACTCCCACCGTACTTGCAACGCCCACGCCGTATGACCTGGGACAATTCATGATGAACCACGGAAAACACGGAATTTCACGGAAGAGGAAGAGTCGGAAGTGAATTCCCCTTTGTGCCGTCCCCATTGAGCACGATGCGACACTTTCACTCAACTGCTTTCTCTGCTTTCCTTCCGTGACTTTCCGTGTTTTCCGTGGTGAATATGCCGAGTTAGAGATGTCCGGTTGATGTCAGCCGATCAAGTTAAGGATGTTGGACATGGCTTCGGAAAGGCAGCTTCAGTTTCGGATCGGCTTGCTGGTCATGGTCGCGCTCGCGATCGGCGGCTGGCTGGTCTATGAATTCGGCGACTTGAAGCAGTTCGCGCAGAAACGGTACGCGCTGGCGATCCACTTTGAATCGGCATCGGGGCTGTATCCGACCGCGCCGGTCACGTTCAGCGGACTGACCGTCGGGACTGTGCGACAGATTCAACTCGACGACAAACGGGGCGGCGTCGTGGTCTCGGTCTTCGTGCGCGAAGGGGTCATGATTCCCAGCGACAGTCGCGCCGTGATCGTCCGCTCGATCCTCGGTGAGACCTGCATCGACATCACCGCCGGCCGCGCGAGAGAGCTGATCAAACCCGGGGCGCGGATGGACGGCCAACTGGCGGTCGATCCGCTGGAAATGGTGCAACGGATGGAGGGTCGCGCGATGGAACTGATCGACTCCGTCACCGCCACCAGCCAGGAATGGCAGCTCGTGGCGAAGAACGTGAACGGGCTGATGGAAACCAAGCGGGGGGATCTCGACCAGGTCGTTGAGCGCGCCGCCGAAGCACTGCATCAATTCACGGGAACGATGACGCAAGTCAACGAGTTGCTGAAGTCGGCGAACAAGGTCGTCGGCGATCCGGAAGCCCAGCAGGCGCTGCACGACACGCTGGTGGCGATGCCCAAGCTGGTGAACGAGACTCAAAAGACGATCGCGGAAACGCGCGGGGCCGTGGCGTCGACGCGGCTGGTCCTGGAGAGCGTGAACAAGAACCTGGTGAACCTGACGCAGGTCACCGAACCGGTCGGCAAGCGGGGCGAGCAGATGGTCGCGAAGCTCGACAGCAGCCTGACGAACCTCGATCAACTGATGGGGGAAATGAACCGGTTCGCCAAGCTGGTGAATTCGAAAGAGGGTTCGCTGCAAAAGTTCGCGAGCGACCCGTCGCTGTACGACAACCTCGACCGGTCATCCCAATCGCTGGCCGTCCTGCTGCGGAATGTCGAGCCGGTGCTGCGCGATCTGCGCGAGTTCAGCGACAAGGTGGCGCGGAACCCCGAATTGCTCGGCGTCGGCGGCGCGGTGCGTCCCAGCGCCGGGCTCAAGGATGCGGAGTTGCTCAATCCACAAAAGCCGGTGGCGCGCGGCAACAAGTAGGACCAATCGGCGGCATCGCTTGTCAGCACCGACTGCCGCAAGGAGCCGTGCGTTTCTTGCATCCGAGAGAGTGGCCGGCGAGACTCGACGATCTTTCTGCCTCTCTCTTTCTGTCTCCTTCTTCCCGGACCGGCAAAGCGGGGAGACAGAAAGAGAGAGGCAGAATGATAAACACCGATGAAGTCCTGCCGACCTGTCGGAAGTAGACGTTGGACAGCCCCAGAATTCGGAAGAGATGAAAACGCAGAGAGCGCGGAAGACGCAGAGAATGAATCTCTCAACGTTCTCCGCGCTCTCCGCGTTTCAAGTGTGCCAGTCCGCGGCGCTGTTCACCGTGTCCGACTACCGGCCGATCTGCGCTTCGTTCCTGAGCATCTGGCCGCGGTTGAGCAGTTCCTGGTTGGGGACCATCTGCTTCGGTTGCAGGTCAAACGAGGCGGATTGGCGGTCTGTCACCCGGTACGGCAGCAGGTTGTCCGCGAAGAAATCGATCCCCGGCCACTGGTACCACGGCGCACGGACCGGGACGAGATTCGTCGACGTTTCGTACCCGTCCTTGATCAGCGTCACTTCGCGCGTGCCGTAGTAGGTGAAGTCCACGGCGGTCGGCGTGTAGCCGATCTCGCGTCCCTCCAGCAGGACCATCGCCCCCGGTGGATTCGAATGGACCATCAGTCGCCGGCTGACGCAACCCGTCGAACCGAGCGAGACCAGGCAGAGTCCCGCCAAACACCATCGCCGCCACAACGGACCGCCGCGGACAAACCCGCCGCTGATTCGGCATGTTCCCGTCTGAATCGATGTCGAAGAGGTGGTGTTGATGCTCACTGTCGCGCGTCCGATGTTCCGAATGGGGTGAGGCGGGCTAACGGCGATGTCCGCGTCTTGAGGGACGTTGTCCGCGGAGAGCCGCAGAGACACCGCCTGAACTCCGGCGGGATTCTAGTGATGTCCGGTTTTCGGGCCTAGCGCAATTTGGGGGCGATGCGATTCGTGTGGAACAACACCCGTGAGCGGCAAGGCGCTGGCCGCCGGTCTGCTGGAAATCACCGGTGGCCAGCGCGTTGCCGCTCAGGTCACACAACTTTCAACAGGAATGGCCAAGAGCCGCAGTATGCCGGAGATGCCCCTGGAAAACTCCGCCACCCTGAAACAGGTCCATTCGCCGGACGAAGTGGTGCGATAGGATCGGCGACGAATCCGCGTGAAGCGACGACAGCCGTGACCGCGT
>JANMLE010000019.1:0-3087 GCA_031372385.1 Planctomycetota bacterium
CAATTCCCAGAACCGCGAGGGGGGCTGGCGCTATGATCCCGACGGCAAGGATGCGGACGTGTCGGTGACCGTCTGCCAGATGATGGCGCTCCGCGCGGCCCGCAACTGTGGCATCGCCGTCCCCAAGACGACCGTCGATCAGTGCGTGGAGTACGTCAAGAAGTGCCAGAACCCGGACGGTGGTTTTCGGTATCAACTGTTGATGCGCCCGCAGAGCGACTTCCCCCGTTCGGCGGCCGGTGTGGTCACGCTGTATTCGGCCGGGCTGACCGAGGGGCGGGAGATCGAGCGCGGCCTGGGCTACCTGCTGCGGTTTCCGCCGCGCGGCGACCTGCTGCGTTATGACGCCCACTATTATTACGGTCAGTACTACGCTGTGCAGGCGATGTGGCATGCCGGAGACGAACGGTGGAAGCAGTGGTATCCGGCGATTCGCGACGAGTTGACCGGCCGCCAGGCTCCCAACGGGAGCTGGTCCGATTCGCAGGTCAATCCCGAATACGCCACGGCGATGTCTTGCCTCGTGCTGCAGATGCCGAACAACTTTCTGCCGATCTTCCAGCGGTAGCGTGCCGTTGAAGAACTACCGTAGTCCCGTCGCTCCGCCGACGGGACCGCACGGAAGTGGAGCACGCATTTTGCGGGTACGCATGTCGCCACGCGTCCCGCCGGCGGAGCGGCGGGACTACAGTAGAGTCGCCTAACAAAGGGGATTGTCAACGTGCGGATTGCCATCGGACTGACGGTGTTATTGTTCGGGTGCTTGGCTGCGGAACAGGCGCTTGCGGGCGAGGTCGTCACGATCGTCGATGCGTCCGGCCGGACAACGTCCGATGTGACGTTGAGCAAGTGGTCCGCAGAGCAGATCGTCGTGCAGGGGGATGCGCCGCAAGAAATGCGATTGGACGACCTGCTGACCATTTCCTTTGGACGCAAGTCGACCGTGCCGGCCGGCCGCGATCCATTGGTCATCCTGGCGAACGGAGACCGACTGGTGTTGCAACCGGTCGGTGTGTTTGCAGACGTGCTGACCGCGACGTGGCACAAGATTCCATCGAAGAAGCCGTTGGAACTCCCATTGGAAATCGTGTCCGCGATCGTGTTTGATCTTCCCGCGGCCATGGATGACCGCCAGCGGTTGTACGCCGACTTGCAAACGCTGCCGGCCGGCGAAGACATCGTGCTGTTGTCCAACGGAGACCGCGTGCAGGGCGAATTCGAGCGACTCGACGGCTCGTTCGTGCAGTTGAAGAGTGCCGGCGGCTTGTTGAAATTGGACCGCTCGCGCGTGCGGGCGATCCGCATCAATCCCGACCTGACCAGCGCCCCGCGCGTGCCGGGGCGGCGGTTGGCTCTGGCGCTGCGGGACGGATCGCGCTTCACGGCGCGCAGCGTCGAATTAGAGAATGGCGAGTTGAATTGTCTGGCCTTCGCGAAAGTGGCGTTCCGTGTTCCCGTGGCGGACTGCGTTTCGTGCCGGGTTTACGGGGCGCGTGCCATTCCCCTGGCCGACCGCGAACCCGCGCAGGTCACGTTCGTGCCGTATCTGTCGAACCATTGGCCGCTGGTGAAGAATGCCAGCGTGCTGCGCGGACCTCTCGCCCTGCGCGGGGTCGAGTACAGTTCGGGACTGGGCATGCACAGCCGCTCGCTGGTGACGTATGCCCTGCAACCCACCGACCGTGAATTCCGGGCGACGGTCGGCATTGACGACAGCGCCAACGGTGCCGGCAGCGTGCGGTTCGCGATCGAACTCGACGGCCGCCGTGTCTGGGAGAGCCCGGAACTAACGGGCCGGTCACAGCCCGTGATCGTTCCTCCAGTCAAGCTCAACGGCGCGAAGAAAATGACACTGATCGTCGACTTCGGCGCGAACGCCGATGTCTCGGACTACGCGGATTGGTGCGATGCGGTTGTGGTGCGGGAGTAGTGGGTGATGGATAGCGGGTGGTAAGGCGAGCAGCAATTTCAAATTTACACCGCCACCGAGTTTACCTCGGTGGCTCGACGGCTTTTTCACAACTTGAATTTCTGAGAATCCAGAGTAGTGCAGAAGCCGTCGAGCCACCGGGACAAGCCCAGTGGCGGGGAATCTAACTCTTGCCGCTTGCCTTACCACCCACTATCCACTCCCCCCCGGCATCATCAAGTTGGCCGGTTGTGGTCCATCGAGAATGACTTTCGATTTGGCCTTGCTGAGGACTTCGCGCAGCGTTTCGACGTACAGACGCTTGAGCGTCAGGTTGCGCGACAGGGCATAGTCGCGTCCGCCGGTGGTGGCGTCGCGCTGGATCTGTTCCACCAGCTTGGCAAACCGATCGGCGGAGCCCTTGGCTCCCGAGACTTTCGCGCCCCGTTCGCGTTCGGCCAAGTCGAGGATCTGGCGGGCATCGGCCTGTGATTCGGCCTGTCGCTGTTCGGCGTAGGCGCGGGCTTCATTGATGGAGCGGGACATGTCCGCGCGGGCGTTCGAGACATCGAGAAACTCGGCCTTCACACGCGGCGGGGGTTCGGCACGGTCGATCGTGACCTGTTCCACATCGCAGCCCAGTCGCTGGTCGCGGGCGGACGCGCGCACCGCGATCAGCAGTCGGTTGTTCAGTTCCGCGAGACCCTGGCTGTGGACGAAGTCGACTCCGCTGCGCGACACCAGGTCGGCCACGGTCGTCTCGACCATCGACCGCAGGCGCAGTTCGGGGGCGTCGTTGGCATACAGCCATTCCGCGAGGAACTCCTCCGACACGCGGTACTGGACTGAGATGCGCAGTTGCAGCAGGTTCCGGTCGCCGGTGAGAAACGTCGTCGGTCGGGTCGTGGCCGGCGAGAGAAAGGGATTCGCCTCATCGGTTGCTTCACCGAGTGTCAGCGTGCGGATGGCGTTGAGATTGACGCGATCGATCCGCGTCCACGGCCACGGAAGATCGTAATGCAGGCCGCTGGTTTGCGCGGGCCATGTCGCGCGACCGAATCGCCGGACCACGGCGATTTCATTGGCCGGGACCGTGTAAAACCCGGTCACCATGTACATCGCCAAGATCAGTCCGACAACGATCCGGGCGAGGGGAACTGAGAGGCTATTCGAGAAGG
>JANMLE010000028.1:0-6343 GCA_031372385.1 Planctomycetota bacterium
ATCCCCGCATAAACATCCCTTATCCGTCGCGGCCGAAAATGCTCAGTGCTTTTTTTAGGATGTCGCGCTCACGCTCGACGCGCCGCAGTTCGGCTTCCAAATCCCGCACCCGAGCCTCCAGGCCCACCGCCATCACCCCCACCCTGACGCACGCCGTCTTGCTTCCAGCGATATCGCAGAGTCGGGCTCGACAACCCCAAATGCTGGCACACGCTCGCCGCCGTGTGACCGTCCAACAGCATCTGAACCGCATCAGACTTGAACTCCGCCGTGTATCGACGACGCGGCCGATGCGCCTGCTTCTTACCTTCCAAGACTCTTTCTTTTCCCATCGGATACCCCTTCTGGTCGAGTCCAGAATAAGCACTCCGACTGTCCGAAAACCTGAAGCAGGTCAAGCCTTGGAAAGCGTAGTGTCCAGCGACAAGATTGTCACAATTGTTCTTGATTCGTTGAAGCGGAGAGTTGGGGCAAGAAAAGAATAGGGGAGCCGAAATCAGGGGGGCGGGGTGGCCCTGCTTGTTGGATCGACCGAAACGGGGCGTGCCACTGCTTCGGAGTCCGCGGAGAAGCAGTGCGCGTGGCGAGTCAACTCTCCAGTTGCACTGCTTGTCCCAAGGGACGGGTGGCCCGGCTTGACCGATCGAACGAAACGAGACGTGGCGTGTGCCACTGCTTCGGAGTCCGCGGAGAAGCAGTGCGGGTGGACGGGCAGCGCCCGTTTGCTCCGCTTCATCAAGGACTCCGCAGCGGGGGCGCATCTGTAAGATCAGGATTCAGTCAAACCGTAGGGGAGAAAAGGGGAAAAGTCCAATTAAACTGGACAGCGGCGGGCGAAGCGAATCATCTCACTGCCATGCCACTCACTGCCCGCCACGCTCCCGGAGGAATGATCGTTCACGTGCTCAACCGGGGCAACGCGCGCGATCAGATCTTCGATATACCTCACGCGGCCCAAAGTGAGACGGTTTCGTTTAACCGCGACGCCAACGGCGAGCGCGCCAGTGGGAGCGAACCGTTGTTCTCGCGCACGCCGTTGGCGTCACGGTTAAACGTCGCAGTTAACGCCGCGCGAGGTATGAAGAGGCCGAATACGCCGCTTTTGAAAAGGGTCTGGCCGAAACTCAACAGCAGGTGTTCGTCCGGATTCTGAGCGACGGACTGATGCCGAACCATTGGCATCGGGTGCTCTGACCGTTGCAGGATAGCGACCTGGGCCGATTCAGGCAGCGGTTGACAACCACGCTTGTGCGCCGGTGGCATCTGCATCGCCGGACGGTCGGGGCCGGTCATCTGTACCAGGACACGTACAAGTCGTTTCCATCGAAGAGGACGATCAATTGTCCACGGTGCTTCGTGATGTGGAACGCAACCCGGTGCGACCGACGCTCGCGGAACGAGCCAAGGAATGGCGCTGGCGCAGCCTCTGGCGTTGGGAGCATTCGTTCGAGAACGATGCCAGGCCGGTCCTGTGCCCGTGGCCGATTCCACGTCCGCCGGATTGGGTCGCGCGGGTGAACCGAGCGTTGACGAAGAAGGAACTCGAAGCGGTGCGGACAGCGGTGTTGCGCGGCCGCCCCTTCGGTACGGACGCCTGGCAGGAGCGAACGGCGAAGGGACTCGGATTGGAATCCACATTCCGCTCGCGCGGCCGTCCGCGAAAGGCCGATGGCGACGCGAAGAAGTGATTATTGGACTTACGGTCTGTGCAGCGATAACGTCCGAGAGTTGTGCGCCGCGAAGCAACCGTAGTCCGTTCGCTTCAGTTCGGGCACTGTTGCCACGGTCGTCGGGCTGCAGGCGAGAGCCGCAGCCTTAATGGCCGCAGCTGGACGAGTGTGACGTCAGGCGTGCGGCACGGTTCGACAGCCCTCCTCATTCGCGCTCCTTTTGATTCGCGCGGAACTCGTTTTGGTCCGCGCGAATCAAAAGGAGCGCGAACGAGAGCGATTAGACGTGATACCCGAGCCGGGGCAGGACAACACCGCTCGCGTTGCAACACCCCGTGCAACTCCCGGAAGTAGAAAATGCACCGCCGCATCGCAACGTCCGGCTCGACTTCCTGACCGCAGAAGTTCAGCTCAAGGCGGAATGTCTTGACGCTGGCTTTCATCTCTTGCCCGCAAGTCGAATTTGGAAGTGAATCGGTCCATTGAGTCCCTCACCGATTTCGGCCAGCTCCGCCGTTTCGTGCTCAAACAAGACGTGACCGACAAAAGCCGCTTGGACAGCGTTTCGTAGCACGGACGCCTCGTCCGTGCGCGAATGCCATCGGCGATTTCAGACGCACGGACGAGGCGTCCGTGCTACGGGGACTTTTGTCGGTCACGTCAAACAAGACGATTGACGTGGCAACAAACCTCCGTGCCAGCGGCGGCATTTGCTGAGTTCATCGAGATTGCACACGGGAATCTCCACGCTACCGCCCCCACGGCGAGCCTGTAGAATGCACGAAGGTGCGGCGATCAGTCACTGATTCATTGGAGGCAGAAAATGGCAACTTTCATCACGACCATCAAGTTCACGCAGCAGGGGATCAAGGGCATCGACGACACCACGAAGCGGGCGGCGGCACTCAAGGCGGCGGCAAAGAAACTGGGGGTCAAGATCACGAACATCTACTGGACGTTGGGCGATCATGACGGCGTGCTGATTCTCGAAGCTCCGGATGATGAGACCGCGACGACGTTGCTCCTGCATCTGGGGGCGCTGGGGAATGTTCACACGACAACCTGCCGGGCCTTCACCGCCGCCGAGATGGACAAGATTTTGGAGAAGGTGCATGTCGGGTGACGCGGATCGCTCGCCAGTCTCAAGCGTGGCGAACCGGTGTTCGGAAAGAGATTAGAAGTCGGATGCGTTGTCCGCACCGAAGTCGCAGCGGCAGCTTTGCAGTCACGGCCAGGAACCCCCAATGCTACTTGACCCGCCTGATGTCGAACTGTTTTTCAGATTGCACCGGACGCTCATGTTCTTCGTGAACCAGCGTCTCAAGGTGATTCCCGAAAAACTCACCTCACCAGAGGAATTCTCTGCTCTGTCGCCGGAAGTCCGGGTCGAAGTCCGTGACGCTTTGAATGCCAACGTCGATCTGATCGAGTCGTTTGTCGCTGGGAACCCGGCCCACCTGTCGAACGACGATCTCGACATCGTCCGTTCCTGGCGGCACCTCGTGGCAGGCCAGTTCTACGTCTTCCGTGAACTGAAGAAGCATACGGTGTTTCTTTCGGCGACCGACCCAGCCATCGCTTACGGCGTCCTGGCGTTGTCGCAACCGTTCGAGGAATTGATTGGTTCAGGCCTCCCGGTGCTGATGCAGACGGTCCTGCTGCCGTTCAAGGACAAGGTCGTTTATGACGGCTTGATGAGCCGCTACAACATTATCTTTGGTCCCGGCATTCGCCGTAGGCTCGACCAGGACTTCAAGGACGCAAAACAGCGGCACGGGATCGTCACTTCGCTGCCGATCTCGGACAAGCCGATGCCTGCGACAACGCCCAAAGCCAAGCCGCGTCCCAAGTCGAATCCGAAAGAAGAAACGGCTGGGATACTGGCGGCCATCAGTGGATTGATCGACCAGTTCTGCCGCGAACACCTCAACGACGAATATGCCGTCCTCTGCCACAAGTTGGCCGGGAAACTGGCCCGCAAGCGTTCCTCACCACTTCTCAGCGGCAGCCCCCGCACTTGGGCCAGCGGCATTGTCCGAACCGTGGGCTGGGTCAACTTCCTGCACGACAAGAGCCAGACGCCCTACATGCGCCTGTGCGACATCGACGCCGGTTTCGGCATCAGCGAGAGCAGCGGGGCGGCGAAATTGGCGGCGATCCGCAAGATGCTGAAGATTCATCAGCTTGATCCGAACTGGTGCCTGCCGAGTCGTCTGGATGACAACCCGCTGGTGTGGATGCTTCAAGTCAACGGGTTCATGATGGACGTTCGACAGGCTCCCCGGGAAGTTCAAGAAATCGCCTTTGAGAAGGGTCTGATCCCGTACATCCCTGCGGATCGGGCGGATGAATCCCCGGATGAATGAATCCTGACCAGACCAGTCGCGTCACGAAGCGAGTCGGCAAGAAACCACCGCAGCATGCCGAAGAAGACGAGTCGATGTCACGATGTCACGACGACAAGGAGGCGACCATGCCACAAGACAAACAGCCGACAGCGAGGACGACAACTCAAATGCGTTGGGAATTCGACCCGGACATCCCCACCCATGATTTCCTTGACGGCCGTTCCCTGGATGACAGGTGGAGTCTTCAAGAGGTGGTTGAGAGCCTCGTCTACTGGCTGGAAGAAGACCGCTTCCTGACCTGGGAGGCGGTTGTCTGCGAAGAGCAAGGCATCGCCCTCACTCCCGAACAGAAGCTGGTGATGGGGGGCCTGCTGGACTTCAATGAGGATGAGGATGAGGACGAGGACGACGAGGGCGAGGGCGAGGACGACCGCATCCTCTACATTGATGGAATCGAACGTCCCAGCGAACCCTGGCACGTCATTCTCAACCGGATTGTTCCCCACCTGTTGATCGAACCGTTCCGGACCTTTGATGTGCAGTCCGATGTGAAGTGCGATGGCTGGCCCCAAATCGTGGCCGCCCTGCACAAGCACGGGCAGGGCTTGTCTCTGCCTCCGGGAGTGGAATCTGCAAAGGGAGTGGTTCCTGTGGAGTTGCAGCACAAGTTGGGGCTGCAATCCTGCTTCGATGACCTGAGCGGCTTGGGACAGGAAGGGGTTTCGACTCTTGAAGATCCCGAGAGTCACTATCGCATTGAAGACTTCATCGACCATCTGCGTGAATTCAAGGAAAGCGTCGCCTACTTCGGCCTGACCCTGGATTCGCTCCTGACCAGGGTCGTCCTGCCCGAAAGGGACCGGCCGATTTTCGTGAGCATGATGCAGGAAAGTCTCGGCCTGAAATCGACCCACGAACGAATCGCTGACCGTCTGTCGCTTCGCTGAATGGACACGATGATGGTTGATTCAATCTGGCCGGCGATCAATGTCCGCTGAAGATGGCGTTGATGAGTGATGGTGCTGAATGAGAGGTAGAACTGGCCTCACGGCTTGATCGGGATCACCATCTGGCTCTCTCGCTCGCCACGAATCAACATCGTGCCCTCAGCCGTTTCATCAGCAAATCGTACTGCGCACTCTCACGATACCGCAGGATGGTCAGATGGTCCGTGTCCAGCAGGATCATGGCGTCTCAACCTGTTGCGGTTCGGGCGGCGCTGGCAGTTGTTTCTGATCGAACTCGCGATAGAACCGCGCGCGATCCGCCTGACGACAGGCCAGTGCCGCATCGTCGATCCGCTTCATGAATTCATCCCCCGAGAACATGCCAATGGTTCGCCGCCAATCCTTGGGCTGAGGGGCTTGAGCCACGGAGCGGTCAACAGCGCCAGCTTGGTCTCCAGCGCGGCAACCCGCTCTTCCAGCGTCGGTTCGGACATGATCGACTTTCTTTCCAACGGAGTGGATGGGCTGGAAGACATCCTATATCTCACACCGGGGAAACGGGAATACCCGCTGTCTCAATCAGCTTCTCGATCCCAAGCTCCTGCTTGGGAACGGACTCCAGCCAAGCTCCCGCTTGGCGTCCAGACTGCGGCGAGAGTGATCTCTGCACCCGCGAAGCGGAACTTCAAAGACGGGCGTTCCCAAGCGGGAGCTTGGGAACGGGACAAAACGAAAATGCCGTGATCTGTTTCATCGGTCTGACACTCCTGCTCATTACGTCTTCGCGAGTGGGCGGTACTTGAACTTGCAGTCCCATATTCCGAGTCCACCAGTCCAAGGGATTGGCTCAACAGGAACCACACCCGAAATCACCCAGCCCCACTCACCTCCAAACCACGGCGAAGAAGACTTCTCAACACAGTCGGTCAGCATCGCAATGGCGACGATGTGACTGCGAATCGGCTCCTCTTCGGAGTCGAGGCCGTACTGGCGACGGCCTCGATTGATCCGGTCAATCAGTGTTCTTTTCTCGCCGCCCCGAACAACTCCTCGCAAGCTCAAAAGTTCATCCATGTAGAACTTGCCACTGGCATGGATGGCCAGTGGGCCACGGTAGTGTGTTCGCCTCGAACGATTCTCGATGTCCTTCCCAGCGAAGGCGATGGCGGCTGCCCACGGTTGGGTGATGCTGAGGCCCTTGCCGTGAAAGCGATACTCGTACTTTGCCATGTCAGAATCCGATCTCCGTGAAAATGTCCTGTCAGCCAGATGGTCGTTTCGTCGGGCGTCGTTCAATCGACTTTGCGGCGACAATGTGCTGCGGACACACGGCTCGCACGACCTGTCGTCAACGTGGCAGATACTCATCCGTCGCGGG
>JANMLE010000049.1:0-3742 GCA_031372385.1 Planctomycetota bacterium
CGTTCATTCCTCGGCGACGGTCGATGAACTGCTGGAAGTCTTGTGTGTGCCGCACATTCGCCACCGCCACGGTTTTTCCGATGAGGAAATCCTTGAGCTTCTGGCGTCGTTGCTGGTTGGATCGGAAACGTATCGTGGAGACATGGTCGTGTCGCCGTTGTTGACCCGCGACTTGACGGACACCAAGTTCCTCTCGCTCGCGGCCGAGTCCGCAGCCGACTATTTGGTGACGAACGACCATCGACACTTGCTGCCGCTCCGACAGTTTCAAACCACGCGGATCGTCACTCCAGCGGCATTTCTTCGAGACTTGGAGGGTTAGGATCTGCCGACGACACGGCAAGAGATTGGGAACTTTTCGAGACCGGTCCGGAGTTGAGGGGCAAGCGATGCGACGGCCTCAACAAGCCCGACCTCGCCCCTGGACCAGCATCGCGCGCACGATCCTGAACCCGCACGAAACCGTCACTCGGTTGTAAAGCACCGTTCCGTGAGGAGAGCCCCGACATGTCGATGACTCAGCAAGAGATTGAGAACTTCGCGCAATTTGCCCGGCAACGGCTGGATCAAGAATCCCCGGCCTTGTCGCTCGAAGAGTGCCTGCGGCAATGGCGCGAGGAGTTTGAAGAGGCCGAAGCGATCGACGACATTCGTCAGGGGATGGCCGACCACGCGGCCGGACTGGCCGAGCCGTTGCAGCAGACATTTGAATCGCTTCGCCGCGACTTGGAACTGCGCCAGTGATTTACCGGGTCAGCATCGTTCCTCGGGCGCGTCGCCAACTCTTGGACGCCGCCTTGTGGTGGTCGGACAACCGATCGACCGAACAAGCCGTTCGTTGGCTCGACGGATTCGACGTCGCGCTGCGGACGCTGGCCAACGATCCCGAGCGCTTTCCTTTGGCGACCGAGTCTACGGCGTATCCGGTTCTCATCCGGCAACTGCTGTACGGCCTCGGGCGAATGAAGACGCACCGCGCCCTGTTTGAGATTCGCGGCGATGAGGTCATTGTTCATGCGGTTCGCCAACTGGCGCAGGCCGATCTGGCGGATGACGAGTTGGCTATCGATTGAGTTGGAATACCGGGGCGACCAATGACACGAAACCACGCTGCGAGTATTGCGGCATCCGTCGTTATTTCACTCTTCACAATGGGATTGCAGTTTGGCCTGCCGTGGGGATTTCAGCGGTGGAATGGAGCGGAGGACGAATCTCGATGGAGCGACACGTTCTCGTTTTCCGCATTGCGGCGCGCGGGGCCGAGTAGCGTCTCTAGTTCATACAACGCACCGCCGCCGTGGATCGACTTTCGTGAAGCGTGTGTCGTCCGCAACAAGATCGTCTGCCGCGATTCCCGGCAGCAGTGGCAAAGCCTCGACCTCAAGACCGGCCGGTTCGAGGCTCTGTTCACAGCGGCAGGTCTGGCTGTATTTAGGGATGAGGATTTTCCCGCGGGACAGTTTGCATTGCGGGACATTCAGCAAAAGCCGCGCGAGTTCGTCGCGCGTTTCGCATTGGATCGACTTCGCGCGAACTTCCCCTGGTGGACCGACGGCGACAATTCGATATCCCATGACCTCGAAGACCTCACTGATCGAATGTTCGCTACTTGGGGTCATCTCCGGCTTTCCGAGACAGCGGATCGGCTCACCGTGGAGAGCTACGACGCTGGCGAATGGAAACCTGCCGGATGGGTGATTGGTCCGGCATTCGCCAGCATCGTCGAGTCGAACGACGGCTTGTTCCTGTTCGGCTTAACGGGCGATCGCGGACTCTGGTTCTGCCCCGAGTTTTCTGAGGTGTGGCTGAATCCGGAAGATTCGGCGGACGGGGCCGACATGTCAGCCGCTTCGGCGCTGTGTCCCGAAAATGCACGGCCCTATTTTTGGGTCGAGCTGCCGGAATCGGGGCCGTCCTATTCAGTCGACCCGAAGTTGATGGTGATTGACCGCGCTCCCCTGCGATTGACACTTCGCCCGAGTGACGAATCGGCTTATAAGGGTAGTCCGAATGCCGCACGTTGTGAGTCGCAATTCCTGCTGGAACGCTGGTTGCCCGACCAGTCCTATCCACCGGTGTATCGCCGCGAAGCTGCCGTGATTTCCGTGCAGGACCACTGGGCCAAAAAGGTTTCCTTCGATGGTCCGTCCGGTCTTGGCTACACGGATGGCTGGGACTGGCATCTGTTGCCGAAGGAGGATGGAAAGAGTGCCATCGTGGTGGCGACGTTGTGGGATGGACGAGTGCTCGTCTACGAACTCGAAGGAATGGACTTGCGGCTCATCTTGAAGCTGCGCGGGCCGACACTGGAAAGACTGCTGCCGCAACTCGGCGTGTTGCTGTTTCTCGCCGTGATGCTCCCAATGGCCGTGCTCGTCGGACTGGCCTCGTGGGTCATGCGGTTTCGAGGCCGGCCGGATGTGGACCCGCGCGGTGCGACCTGGAAGGAGGCCTCACTGTTCAGACGTGCCGTCGCGCGCGCCATTGATCTGATCATCCTGCTTGCTCTGCCGATCGTGCTGACTCTGTGCCATGTCGACTTCGCGGGCTGGTGGGACGATGCGCTCGACAAGTTTCTCCGCCGCTACGAGTTTCCTCCCCTTTTGGAACCCTCTCATTTTCGGTATTGGTTCGACCAAGTGCGCTTCATTCCGTTCGACTGCCTGTCGTCGCTCATGACGGCCCCCGTACCGACGTGGGGTTGGCTCGGCACGGCGGGAGTGCTGCTGTTCCATCTGACAGCGCAGGCGCGCAACGGCACCACCGTTGGGAAATGGCTGCTCGGGCTGAGAACGTTGCGAACGACCGGTCGCCCCTGCGGTCTGGCCCGCTCAATCCTCCGTGAATTGCTGTTGTGCATCGACAGCCTGATGCTCCTCTGCTGGCTTCCCGGTGCGATCAGCATCGTACTGACATCACGCTCGCAACGCCTCGGTGATCTGGCGGCAGATACCGTCGTCGTCCGACAGTGATGCCTGTTCGCCGTCGATGGTCTTCGCAGTCACGCAATGGGGTTCGCCATGTCTTTCACCGCGCGCTTCACGAACTCAACGACCGCTGGGCTGACGCGAATTGTGAGGGCGCGGGTGTCTCGATGATTACGCCTGATCGTATACGGGGCGGCACCAGTGGGACGGTGAACAGATGCTCGCCGGGAGCGTGGAGAAATTCAGGAGTAACCCGCGCGAATGGCGGGTACGGCAACTGAGAGTTGAATGCGGTTTCGTTCGGTTCGGCGGGCCGCAGGTTGACGTGTGAACTTCACGTTGAGCGGAACGCGCTTCACGACCTGGCCGTTGCGCACAGCCGGTCCAGATCCCGAAAGAACTCCGGATAGGTCTTCGCCGTGCAGCCGGGGTCCGCGATGACGATGCCGGGAACACGCAGGCCGAGCAGCGAGAAACTCATCGCCATCCGGTGGTCGTCGTAGGTGGCCACCGTGCCGACGTGCAGCGGGCCGGGGTGGATCGTCATGCCGTCCGGATGTTCGTCCACCCGCAGACCGAGTCGCGACAATTCCGTCACCACCGCGCTGACGCGGTCGGTTTCCTTGTGCCGCATGTGGGCGACGTTCCGGATGCGGGTCGGTCCCTGTGCGAATGGGGCCACGCACGCCAGTGTTTGTGCGGTGTCGCTGATCGCGTTCATGTCGATGTCGATTCCGGAGAGTGTCTGACCGCCGCGGACGGTGATCGCGCGGTCGCCCCACGTCACGCGGCATCCCATCCGTTCCAGGGCGTCG
>JANMLE010000062.1:0-5343 GCA_031372385.1 Planctomycetota bacterium
CGCTGGTCTAAAAGCAACTGGCGGGTTTGTTTGGCGGCTGACGGTTTATCAGAGGGGTGGGGTGTTGGTTTTTTTGGGAGTTGGGGGTAACTATGGGTGTTTCGCCAAACAAACTCTAACCCCGCATTTTTCTAAAAACCGAACACCCGACCCCTCTGATCAACCGTCAGCCGCCATACATCCCGGCCAGTTGCTGATAGACCTGCGCCAACTGCGGATCGAAATGCAGGCCGCGTTGGTGCATCTGGTCCAGCACGCGGAAACACTCGCGCAGTTCCGTTTCGCAGCCCGCGTCGTCACCGCTCTGCCGCGCGAACATCGCCAGCTTGTAGTGCGAGACCACCAAATCGCGCTGCCACGCGGCGTTGGCCGGGTCGGACTCGGCCAGCCGCTGCATCACGTCGCGATATCGCTCAAACGATTCCTTCGCCTTTGACAGGCAAGCTTGGGGGTCGGGGGGATTGACGGCACGACGACCCCAGCGGCAGACTTCTCTCGTGGAAACCGACGGCTTTTTCCTTTGTTACAACGACTTCGATCATGCCGCGATTCGGTGTGGGTGGCCTGTTTGCCGGAAGCCTGCTGTTGGCCGTGGCGATGATCGCCGCCGCGGATGACGCCAAGGATAAAGAGGAGGCGATCAAGAAGGATCGCAGGCTGTACGAGGGGACGTGGCGAATCGTGGCGCTCGTGGTGAACGGTGACAAGTCGGCGGAGGCAGACGCCAAAAAGTTCTCGGTCGTCAACGGTGCCGACGGATCATGGAGCCTGCGGTCTGAGGGCAACGAAATCAACCGGGGGAGGAACATCCTCGATCCATCCAAGAAGCCGAAGACCATCGACGTGATCGTGTTCGACGGGGACAAGGATGGTCAGACGATCCTGGGGATTTACGAGATCACCGCGAAGACCCGCCGGCTCTGTTACGTTTCAACGGGACTCGAACGTCCCACCGAGTTCACGTCGACAGCCGCCAACCAGCAGGTTCTCGTCACGTTCGAACGTGAGAAGGCGAAGTGACGCGCGGGACTTTGCGCCAGGCATTGCGCGGGATAGCGACGGCAGAAGATGTAGGACGGATTTTCAATCCGTCCGTCAATGCGGGACGGATTGGAAATCCGTCCCACATCATCGAAATCCGTCCCACATCATCGACATCCGTTCCACGTCATCGAAATCCGTTCCACGAGTGGATCATCTCCCGCCGACTGCCGCACGGTGAATCCCGGTCACGGCCGAAGCTCCAGTGTCAGCACGGCCGGCGACTGGCTGACCGTCAGTTGCTTGATTGTGAGCAGGTCGGCGGCGTCGGGTTGGATGATTCCCTTGGCCGCGACCGCTCCGTCACGCACCAGTTCCCAATGGCAGTTCTGTCCCTGAGAAACACGGAAGTCTTGCACCCGCCGCAACGTCACGTCGGCGGTTGAGTCTTTGGGGAAGCTCATCGTGCTTTTGACTTCGTCCGGTTTCAGCAGCCGCAGTTCCATCGAGAACCTGGCCGAGTTGTCGACCACGTTCTTCCAGCGGAAGAAGGCGTTGATCTGCCCCGGTTGATCGGTGCCTTCCCCCGCGGGACTCAGCCACGGAGCCTTGTTGTCGGACGAGGCATCGGTGAAGACGGGGTAGGCTTCGTTCCGCTTGATCTCCAGCCACGGGAACGAGAAGGCCAGGTCGCATTTGGAGATGATCGACTGCCGCGTGGAGTCGTGGCCGCTGCGGCCCCAGAAGTCGACGAAGGCGTACTTGCCGTCGTGCATCCCGCGGATCAGCGTCGCCTGGTCTTTGGCCCATCCATCGTCGACACCCGAATAGGCCACGACCACTGGGGGATCGGGCCGCTTGACGGCGGGGGGGAGTTCACCGGGAGGAAACAACATCCGCTGCTCGACATGCACGGCTCCGGCGGGGACATGCACCAGGATCGACGCGAACAGATTTCCGCGCGGAACGCCAAACCCGAGCGAGCCGCTCCCTCCCATCGAGATCCCCGTCAGGTGGACGCGATTCGGATCGGTGGGGTATTGCGACAACACCCACTTGACGGTTTCTTCGACTCGCTTCTCGGTCGGCGTCGGATCGGGCCCCATGTTTTTGGCAGGCTTCTGATTCGGTTGGGGTCCGCCCCACCACCAGTCACCGACACCGCCATTCGCGCGACAGTCCGGATAGAGGCCGTAGCAGTCGGCGGGGGGATAGTACAGAAAGTGACCGCGCGGCCCCTCCGCTCCCTCGGTCCCGATCTCAAACGCCGACTTCCCATCATGCCCGGCCGAGTGCAGGCAGACATACACCGGCGAATTGGGCCGCGGAGTTTCGGGATGGACCAGAATGAAGAAGTCCTGCTGCGGCTTCGCATAGCCCCACTCGGGCTTCGTGCCGTGGCGGAAGAACTCGACCTTCCGCCCCGGAAACGCTTTGGTGGCCGTTGCCGCATCGACGGTTGGAGGCCACGCGGCCTTCGATGGATCGGCACCTTGTGCGAAGACCAAACCGGGGACGGACAAGGCCATCGCAACCACGAACGCGGCGAGGCGGGATGCTCGGATCATTGGCGGGATTCCATGAAGAGTGATGAGTTGGAGAGACACGGGGATTCGTTGAACTGGGGTCGGGTGTTCAAATTTCAAAATTGGCCGTCATTCGATGTTTGGTGGCGTTACCTCTCGCTCGGCCAATTTTGAAATTTGAACACCCGACCCCAAGCTTGCCATCGAACGAGAGGTCAGGATCCTATCGCGCGGACCGCGTCGACCAGTTGCCGGACTCGTTGCGGTTCGACGGGATTGTGGATGCCTCCGTCGCATTTGAGCGAGCTGCCGACGATCAGGCCGCCGGCTCCCGACCGGATCAGTGCGGCGACGTTGTCGGCGGTGACTCCGCTGCCGACGAAGACGGGGACCGAGCCCGCGGCTTGCCGGACAATGGCCAGGGATGCCGCGTCCGTCGGCGAGCCGGTCGCCTGTCCCGACACGATGACCGCGTCGGCTTGGGCGCGCTCGACGAGATCCCGCGTTTCGACATCGATCGGCCGCGGTGCCAGCGGCGCGGAGTGTTTCACGTCGACGTCGGCGAAGATGCGGATGGCATGGCACCCGAGCGCGGCACGCTCGCGCAGCAGATCGTGCGCGATCCCCTGCAGCAGTCCCTGATCGGTCACGCGCGCACCGCACAGCACATTCACACGAATGAACGCCGCTCCGGTGACCGCGGCCACCGCCAGCGCGCTGCGACCGTCGTTGCGAAGCATGTTGATTCCCAACGGAAGACCAACCTGCCGGCGCACGGCAAACGCGAGTGCGGTCATCGCGGCGACGGTGATCGTCGGCACGCGATCCGGGTAGAACGGCGTGTCGCCGAAGTTCTCCAGCATCAACCCGTCGACGCCACCGTCGCGCAGGGACTCGGCATCACGCAGCACGAATTGTTCGACCGCCGCAAAGTCACCGCGATAACCGGCCGAGCCGGGGAGCGGCGGAGCGTGCAGCATCCCCACCACGGGAATTGTGACTCCAGACCATTCAGCCAACAGCGGCATGGAACAGACTCCCTTGAGGAGGCGGTGTGCATTAAGGCGAGCGGCATGAGTAAGCTTCCCCGCCACTGGGCTTGTCCCGGTGGCTCGACGGCTTCTGCACTACTCTTGGCCTCCAACAAACCAGTAGTGCAAAAGCCGTCGAGCCACCGAGGTAAACTCGGTGGCGGGGTAAATTAAGAGTTGCCGCTCACGTGAGGCTCAATTCAGGAGACGGTGCGATGCAACTGGATGACGACGCCGTTCAGAAAATCCGCCAGACGCTCGGACGCTCCGACCGCGTTTTCGCGCAGACGCCACATGTCCTTGATACTGGACGGCCGCTTCCAGAGCGAGGCCAGCACCGCTCCCAAACGGACGGCACCAGTTTCGCCCACCAGGCTGAGCACCTCGGGGGGGAGGTCGGCTGACAGGTCGTCGCTGATGGCCCGCACCGCCATGAACCGGGTCTTCGTCTCACGGCAGACTGTCGCGACTGCCAGTGATTCCATGTCGACCGCGATGGCTCCCGTCTGAGCGGCCAGCGACTGTTTGTCAACGATCGTTCGCACCATCTGGTCCACAGTCAGCGTCCGTCCGACATGCAGCCCGCTGGCGGGATCGGAGTTCATCCCGACGTCGATCTTCAACGGTTCGCCCTGCAGGCCCACGATTTCGTTGGCGACAACGATGTGTCCGATCTTCAGCTCCGGTTGCAGCGCACCGGCGAATCCTGTCGAGACGATCCACTTCGGCTGATGTGCATCGAGCAGCGCCAGTGTGGCGCGCCGCGCGCGCGGACCGAGCCCGTCCCCGCTTCAACAACAGCGACGCGAATGCCGTTGTAAATGCCGCCGACGAATTTGAACGCGCCGCCGCTGTAGGTCTTCACACGCTGGCACCGGCTGAGAAAGGGAGCGATCTCCAGCGACAGTGAGCAGACGACTCCGATTTCGGCGCGGGAAGCATCGATGGCGGAAACGTCGGTTGGATTCATGCGGGATGGCTCGGATTTCTGAAGCAGGCGGGGGAGCGGGTGGCGAGAACTAGCGAGGCTCCGCCACAGACCGACGAGATGTGTCATGCGGGAAACGGAATTCGGCTGACGGCTGTCGGCTGATCGGCTGTCAGCCGTTTCATGATTTCTTCCGCGGCGATCCTCGATCAACAACTCCCCGGCCGACTCCTTCCGGCTCAACTCGATTCCAAAACGCGACTCTCAGCCCCCGTTCTCCGCCTCAAACTGTCGCAGGAAGCCGATCAGCGCATCGACGCCCGCTTCGGGGAAGGCGTTGTAGATGCTGGCGCGCATGCCGCCGACGCTGCGGTGTCCCTTCAGTCCGTCGAATCCCGCCTTGGTGGCCGCCGAGCAGAACTTGGAATCGAGATCGGCGTTGCCCGTCACAAATGTGACGTTCATTTGCGAGCGGCTGTCCGCGGCGGCCGTCCCCTTGAAGAGGCGGCTTTGATCGAGGTAGGCGTACAGCTTGCCGGCCTTGCGGCGGTTCACTTCGCCGACGCCCGACAGACCTCCCGCCTGTTTGATCCACTTCAGGACCAGCCCGACCAAGTAGATCGCGAACGTCGGCGGGGTGTTGTACATCGAGTCGTTGTTGGCGTGCGTCCGGTACTGCAGCATCGTCGGCAGATCCTTGGCCCCGCGTTCGATCAGGTCGTCGCGCAGGATGACCAGCGTGACACCCGACGGGCCGAGATTCTTCTGGGCTCCGGCGTAGACCATCGCATGCTGCGAGATGTCGATCGGTCGCGAGAAGATGTCGCTGCTGGCATCGCAGATCAGGTCGACGTTTGCGGGAACAGGCGGCAGCCCG
>JANMLE010000078.1:0-1274 GCA_031372385.1 Planctomycetota bacterium
TTCTCTTTCATGAATTTCTCAAAGGCGTGCCGGTGGAATTGCGACTTGCTCTTCACCACGACGATCGCCTTGACGATCTCGCCACGCTGCGGGTCGGGCACGCCGACCACCGCCGCATCTTTGACGTCGGGGAACTGCTTCAGGACGTATTCGACGTCGGTCGGATAGACGTTGAATCCGCTGGTGATGATCAGGTCTTTCTTGCGATCGACGATCTTAAAGAACCCGTCGTCGTCCCGCAGGGCCAGGTCGCCCGTGAACAGCCATCCGTCGCGCAGGATCTGCGCCGTCGCCTCGGGATTGTTCCAGTAGCCGAGCATGACCTGCGGGCCGCGGACGACCAGTTCGCCGACTTCGCCGGGGTTGAGGACATCCATGCCGGTTTCGGAGTCGACGATCAGGGCCTCGGTGTCGGGCAGCGGCAGACCGATCATGCCCGGCCGCGCACTGCCGTCCATTGGACCGGCATGGGTCACGGGGCTGCACTCGGAAAGGCCGTAGCCTTCGACGACCCGTGCGCCGGTGTGTTTCGCGAACGTGGTTGCCGTCTCGGGCATCAATGGCGCGCCGCCCGTGATGACCCACATCAGCGAGCGGACGTCCCATTTGTTCGGTGCGTCATTCAACCGTTGATTCAAGACATGCAGCATCGCCGGCACGGTCGGGAACACGCTCGGCCGCGCGGACTGGATCAGGTCGAGCACCGTTTCCGGTTGGAATCGATGATGAATCACGAGCGTCGCCGCCATTGCGATGCCAGCGGTCGCACAGGTCGACAGACCGTAGCTGTGGAAGAACGGGATGACCGCCAGAAACGTGTCGCGCCCCGTCCGGTTGCCGCACCAGGCCTTCA
The DNA here is from genome assembly GCA_031372385.1 of Planctomycetota bacterium. Lineage (GTDB taxonomy): Bacteria > Planctomycetota > Planctomycetia > Planctomycetales > Planctomycetaceae > Schlesneria. The sequence continues at coordinate 854 of JANMLE010000078.1, forward strand.
GTTGCAGGGCGTTCGCCAGCAGGTTCGCATGCGACAGCGTGACCGCTTTTGGTCGGCCGGTGGTGCCGCCCGTCGGCAGGATGTACGCGGGCCGTTGAGATTCCACGCGAACCGGTTCGGCGATCGGTTCCATCCGCGCGACTTCCGTGACGAAGTCGAGGATCTCCACTTGCTGGCTCGGATGCAGGCCGCGTCGCTTCAGGCACGCCGCGCGGTACAGCAGCCGTTTGACGGTTCGCAGTCGGGGGGCGATGGAGCAGGTCAGGATTCGTGCCGGGCAATGCGCGCCGCGGGTGACCAAGGGGGCCAGCAGATCCAGGGCGACCACCAGCTTGCAGTCTGTCGCCTGCAGCATGTCTTCGATTTCGACCGCCACGGAGAGGGGGCTGAGCGACACCACCACGCCGCCTGCCAACCAGAT
>JANMLE010000083.1:0-1077 GCA_031372385.1 Planctomycetota bacterium
TGCTGGTCGTGCAGTTCGGTCTGCGGGTCGATGCCGAGCATGTGATACACCGTGGCGACAAAGTCCGCCGGCCCGACCGGGTTGTCCGCCGGATAGGCTCCCAGTTTGTCCGAAGCTCCGTAGACTTGGCCTCCCTGAATCCCCGCGCCGGCCATCAGGAGGTTGTACAGTTCGGGCCAGTGTTCGCGACCGCCGTTTCGCAGCGTGACCTTCGGTGAGCGGCCGAATTCGGATGCGACGACGACCAGCGTTTCCGCCAATTCACCCGTCTCGGCCAGATCCGTCATCAACGCGTAGAACGCCTGGTCGTAAGCGGGAATCAACTCTTCTTTCAAAGCGGAAAAATTGTTCCAGTGGGTGTCCCAAGCGAAACCGTTCTTACCTTGAGCCCGTTGCCAGTTGCACTGGACTAGACGAGTTCCGGCTTGGAGCAATCGACGCCCGAGCAGGACCGACTGGCCGAAGAGGTTGCGACCGTATCGCTCGCGAACGGTGGAATCAACGACCGACAGATCGACCGCCTTGCGGACCGCATCCGAGCCGACAACATCGAGCGCCTTGACTTGGTTGTCTTTCAACGACTGCGACAGCGCCTGATCCCGCAGGTAATCGACCTGCTGATTGAGTTGATCGACCAACCCCATTCGCCGACGAATCACGCCGGGTTCTTCGTTGGGGACCAACGGGATATGGTCGAGGCGGAAATTGTCGTCATTGGGATTCCCGCCGGTCAGCATCGGGTCGTATTTCGGTCCCAGCATTCCGGCGAATTGTCCAGCCCGGCGACCTCCAGCCACGTCCATTCGGTGCGGAACAATGATGAACGGAAACATCGGTCCGGAACCCGGAGCGACCTTCGCCAAGCACGAACCCAAGTGTGGCATGTCCTGCCGGGACATCGAGTTCACGTCCGGGACAGACCCCGGATACATGGAGCCGGTGAACATCCAGTACGAACCGCGACCGTGGTCGTTGTGAGTGTGGTTCATCGACCGGATCAGGGCCATCTGGTTCATCAGTTTGGCGGAGAGGGGGCAATGCTCACCAAACCGCAGCGTGGGGACCGACGTCTCGATC
>JANMLE010000133.1:0-2906 GCA_031372385.1 Planctomycetota bacterium
CCGGATCGTCGCCACCGCCACGCGCAGCCACGGATCTTCGGCTCCGTGATCGAGCAGATGAACCAGCAGTTTGCGTTCGGCCACCGCGTCGTCGCTGCGACCGCTCAAGTCCAGCGCCAGCCGGAAGCGGACGCGGTCATCGGTCTCGTCGTTGACCAGGTCCAGTGCGTCTTCACCGAGCAGTTCGTCCAAGTTGTCACCGATCGCCGCAGCCACATGCTCGCGCACTTTGGGATCGCGGTTTCTCGTTTCGGACCACGCGAGCACCGCCGGTGTCAGACGCGGGTCGAGAATCTTCAGCATCCACAGCACACGCAGACGGCTGCGGGTCAACTTATTCTGCTTCCAGTTGTGTTTGAGGGCGTCCAAGACTTCATGCGGATTCCGTTCCAACAGCACCCGCATAGCGGTGTCACGGTGCCAGGCATTGCGATGTTCGAGCAGTTCGATGACTTCCTTCGTGACGAGTTGGCCGATCGGTTCGTCCGGCCGCTCCTGAATCATCGAGGGTTCGACCGACGTCACGCGCCAGATCCGTCCGCGATCGCTACCGTCGTGCAGATCCTTGCGAGTCTTCAATTCGGCCGGCATCCAATCGGGATGTTCAATCACCGCGCGGTACATGTCGACGATGTAGAGCGATCCGTCGGGACCGTTGGACAGGTTGACCGGCCGGAACCACGTGTCGGGGCTGGCGAGGAATTCCTGATCGCCGTCCGCGGCATGTCCCGCGAACGTCGCCCCCGTCGGCGCGAGCACTTCCCGATGCACTAGGTTTCCCGTTGGATCGCAGGTGAACGCGTTGCCGAGGAACTCGGGCGGCAACGCGTCGCCGCGATAGATCTGCACACCGCAGGCGGCGGTGAATTGGTTCGCGTGCAGCGTGCTGGTGGTCCACGCCCGACTGATGGGATGCAGTCGAGAAAACTCCGCGAACGGGGCCACATCGTGAATCACCTTCTTCACCGCCAGAAACGGATTCCGCTTGATGTAATGATCTTCCAGAACCACGTGCTGGACCGGATTGCGGTTCGAGCAGATGAAGCGGTTCCCATAGTCGTCAAAACACAGTCCGAACTGCGCGTGGCCCGAAACAGCCGCGGACTCACCCGTGAGCGGATTGAACCGGAAGTCGAAGCCGGCCAGTGCGACGGGCTGTCCCTTGACCTTCCATTCCGGCTTGGCGGCGACAATCGTTCCGCCGCGCAGACCATTGGCGACATAGATCCAGCCATCGGGGCCGAACGTCGGATGATTCGCGCGCAGTTGCGAGTTCTCCTGGACGAACCCCGTGAACCACGTCTCCTTGAACTCAGCCCGGCCGTCGCCATCACGATCCGCGAAGAACGCGATCTCACCCGCCAGCGTCACGATGATGCCATCCCGCCACGGCAACACACCGGTGGGGAACAGGATCTCGTCCACGAAAACGGTGGAGGTTTCGAACCGGCCATCCAGGTTCTTGTCGAACAACCGCTTGATGCGCGAGCGGGGCTTCTCGCCGCTGCCCGGTTTGGGGCCGTACGGATAGTCCCGCATTTCGACAACCCACATCGAGCCATCATTGCCGAACGCGATCGCCACCGGGTCGACGACCTCGGGTTCGGATGCGACAAGTTCCATCTTCAAATCCGGCGACGCCAGCACAAAGCTCTTCAGAGCCTCATCGGCCGACAGCGGACTCTTCACGGCGGGCGCTGGCACCGCGTCCTGAGCCGGGGCGACGGACCCCGATGCCAGAGTCGCCAAGCAGGCACACAACCACAAACAGCAATTCCGCTTCACGGGTCGACTCCCATCAACGCAAAATATCCGTCGTAAAAATCACGGACGATCGGGATGTTCACGTAAGCCTCGTGCAGTGGCCAGAGCAAGAACTCCCAGACGGCTCTCACTTCGGAGGAGAGTAACCCCCGTGTGAACAAGAGCACAAACAAACCGGGACTGAGGACATAGCCGACCAACGAACAGACCACTGCGGCGGCAATCAACCATCGCCGACGCCTTCGACGACGACCCTCTTCAGCGGCGATGGCCACGTCCGCCGGATCGACCGCCTCCGCAGGGGACTGCCGTTGTACTTCCATTCCGTTCTCACCATGCGGCGTGAACCCGTCCGATCCTGCCCCTCAATTCCTGTCCGCAGATCACGGCCCGTTGTATTCTGATCGACCGCCTTGGACCGCCCGGCACATGATAGACCGTCCCCTGAAGGAATCCCATGCCTCGCGCCGCGTTGTTTCTCGCCCGGTTCTGCTCGTCGGCCTGGATCGGGGCCGCCACGCTGTTTGTCATCGTCGGAGTGCTCGAAGTGACGCGCGGCGGACTCGACTCGACGACGAAAGACATCCTCGTCGGGATTCGGTTCCCGCCGTTCTATGTGGTCGGTGCGATCCTGGCGGGCCTCGCGTGGATCGGAGCGTGCGTGGCCGAGTCTCATCCGGAACTGCCGCGCCGCCGGCGCGCGTTCGCGATCCTCGCGCTGCTGGCCGTGCTGGCCTTGATGTTCGTCGATTACTTCTGGATCTACTCCCCGTTGGCGGCAATGGTCACTCCACCCGGCCAAGCCAAGCCCTCGACGTTCGTGACCTACCACGAAGCCTCCAAACACATCAATCTCGCCGGCCTGATCTTCGCCTGCATCGCCGCCATCGCCCTCAACTGGCCGTCGCGGGGAAGTGGTGAGTGGCGAGTGGTGAGTGGCGAGTAAAGAGGATCAACTTCCAAATCTGCTCACGCGCGCGTCGGTGATTCGTCGGCCGGCAATCCATCATCAGAATTTGTTCGCCTCAGCTAGCTCAAGCCGTCCCCTTCACCCTTCACCCTTCACTCTTCACTCACCACTTCCCCCGGATTCACCATGACTCCCGTCCTGTTCTCCGTCAGTTACGCCGGTTATTGGGGGC
>JANMLE010000276.1:0-3806 GCA_031372385.1 Planctomycetota bacterium
CGCGATGGCCACGGCCTCGTCAACGTCCATGTTGAAGTCTTCGACGGTGATCAGTTCGGCGCGTTGTCCAACTTGCAGGACGCGCAGGTTCTGCACGGCGACCAGCAGGTCTTCCCGCGCATCCTTGATGGCGGCCAGCGCCTCGACGCGAGCCTTTTGCGGAACGTCGTCCGCTGACAACTGGCCCGACAGGCGTTCGACGAGTTGCGCAATCTCCCGGAAGTCGGCCTGCACGCTCGCGAAGATGATGGCATCGCGTTCCAGAGTGCGGCTCACCAAGTCGCGTGATTCGTCGCTGATCAGTTTCGACAGACGGCGGGGTGTGTTGGCTTGGACTCGGCGAAAGTCGTCCGCCAAGATCTCGATTCCGAATGTGCCCACCTGGGAGACCAGGTCCTGGAATCCCCCGACCAGCGACCGCACGTCCGCAAGTGGGGGATCGCCCTCGTCCAATGCCACCGTTCGTTTGATGAATCCGATGATGTCCGATTCGGTTTCGATCAGCCGCGGGTCGGTCAGTTCGAACGGCTTGAGCATCGAGTTGTCGATGGAGATCTGCATGTCGATCGGCAGACCGAGGAAGAACTTGTACTGGTCGATCTCCTCGTAGTAGGCCAGGGTGAGCGCCCGTTCCTGGATCTCGGCCTGCGTCAGATTCGTGGCGACGGTGAGGATGTCGACGGTGGTCACGCCGATCCGCAACTGGTCAGACAGACCCCGCACCGCGGCCGCATATTGCGGGTCGTCGCTGAGCGCGATCAGTTTCTCGCGGTCGTCGATCGTCATCAGGTCGGCGGCCTTCCAGCGGAGGCGGCGCGTCTGCGGCACGTACTCGATCTTCGCCGCCAGTTCGGGCGGAAACACGATCCCATTGGGCAGGGCTCCGACGGGGAGACGTCGGAACGGGGTCTGCGAAACAAGCTCGCGCAGCCGTTCAGTCTGACCCTTCAGGAGTGCCACGTTTTCACGCTGATTCAGCACCTGCTGGTATTGGTAGAGCAGACCGAAGTAGCCTTGCGCATTGCCGCCCGATGCCGAGCTTGAGCCAACCGTGGAGCCCGGTGCCACGGCGATGCCGGCATTGGTGCTGATCACCGTCGGGTTCTGCACGGAGGATCCGGACGAGGACGAAATGCCGGAGAGGGTGCTGGTCGATCCGCCGCCCGTGTTGACGACCGCGTCCGCGAAGAAGACCTTGCGATACCGCGCCAGGATGCGCGTGTTGTAGAGCACGTTGCGTTCGCTGAACGTCAGGTTTTCCAGAATCACCTTGCGACCGGCCCCTTGCAGCAGTGGCTGGATCAGCGAATACGTCAACAGGGACTGGGACGTGGTGTTGTTCCCGCCGGAAAACAACCAGAGCGTGTTGTTCGCCAAACCGACGACCCACTGACCGCCGGTGGGGAGGATCTGGCTGGCCCCGCCCTGCGAGGAAAACAACAGGCTGGTCGGACCGCCCGACGTGGTGCTGAGCGTTGCATCTCCCTTCGGCTTGGTACCACCAAATGCCAGATAGCGCACGTTGAACTGGAATTGGTCCAGCGACAGTTGCAGCGCGGACAGAAACAGATTTTCGAGCTGCGTCTGGTAGTCGCGGCTGTGAATGCTGGACAGTTCGATCGCCTGCTCGAGCGTCAGGTTCTCGATCGTGGGCGCGAGCCTCTCCGCGTCTTTCTCAGGCGTCGACAGCGAGGAAACGGGAACCGCGGAAATCCCGTCAGAGGCCCGGAACACGTCGTGAAACGTATCCGGCTGCAGGCCGAAGTTCGCCAGCCACTGGGGATTTTCCACAGTCATCGATTCACCGAACCGGTGCCAGCTCTTGTAGCCGCGCATCCCATACAGCCAGGACATGTACTGGTTGGCGGCGGGATCGTCGGGGGGAAGCGGTTCACAATCGAGATCGTAGGGATCGTAGAACCGGCTGCGCGGATCGGCATCGACGGTGGTCCGCGGGATCTGCCAGCGCGGATCGAACTGCTTGTTTTCCAGCAGATTGAGCGCGTCGAAATCGGCCTGCGTCCGCCAGAAGTTGCGTGAACATCCGCTGACCGTCAGCAGCAGCAGGCCACCCAGCAGCAGGCCGACCGATCGAGCACCAAGCTGGCGAACGGGGATCTGTCGCCATGAAACCCGCCGTGAAATCATTGGTCGTTCCCCCGGCCCGCCACTCCCAATGTCGACAAAATCTGTTCCAAGGCAAAGTGAGGGGACTTGGGATCGCGCTCGGAAACCCCGGAGTGGACCGGCCAGTGTGCTTCCGCGCGGACCGCCTCGATCACGGGAATGACTGCAGACGTCCGCTGGGTTGCGGTGCCGCGCGATCCTCCCGGCAAATGCTTCAAACCCTGCCAGAGTGACTGGCGGTCGAGGGGAGCCAGGTCGGACAGCAGCGCTTCGGCCCAACGGCGTCGCGCGCCTTCCACTTGTTGGATCAACTGTTGGCCGTCGGCGGTGAGCAACAGGACGCGCTTGCGCCGGTCCGTCACCGACCAGCGGCGGTCGACCAATCCGTCCCGGTGCAGTCGGTCGATCAACGAGCTGACGTTTGATTCGGACTGCATCATCTGCTCGGCGACTTCGGACTGCGAAAGCCCCTGTGCTCCCACCTGCTCGAGTGCCGCCAGAACCGCGTGGCGTCCCTCGGTCAGTTCGTAGCGTTCCAAGAACTCGCCCAACCGCACCCGGACGAATCCCGCCGTGTGCAGCAGCGCGGTGACGATCTCACCGGGGTCATCGAACAAATCAATCCCCGTTCGTCCATCGCCGGCCTTGATGACTTCCATTCATGAATCCCCGATCAAGGTAGAGACGAAGCATCGCAATCTCCAGATTCGACCGCGAATGCTTCGTGACTGAAGGAATTCTCGTTACAAACCGGAGAGTCTGCGATGTGGCCACCAGATGGTCGGACTTGAAAGCCTGTTGACGCACCCCGTGGCATAGGCTTCCAGCCTGTGATTCCGGGAGATCACGACAGGCTGGAAGCCTATCCCACGTCTGCCCGTTTCCCGATTGGAGAAACGAACGCGATTGGGGCGCACTTGCCCGTGGTGCCGATGGGACCGGCGCAACGAACACCGGCAAAGTTCGCCGGAGCGCAGGCCGATCCTGTTTGACGTTGACGCCCCCCGCACACCGCTGGGAATCGAAACAGCCGATGGCAGGTTTGTTTGGGGGGAAATCCCGGCGGATCTGATTCAATCCTTGAGACGCCGCGGGGCAATGACTACTATTTTCGCCGTGAGGACGCTTTTGCCATTTGGCAATCGGTTGGCGTCCCGTTCATCAGTCCTGCGGATCAAAATCCGATGAGTGACCTGTTGCAGTTGGAATTGACGGATCGGCAACGTGAGCTCCTGCTCCGGGGGCTGCGGTTTGTCCGCAGCAGCCGGATGCTGGAGAGTCGCGAATCGTCGGACATTACCGACGATCAACGGAAGGGCGAATTGGGGGAACTCCGCCAACTCGCCGAAATGCTGGGTAAGGAAGACGGCGGCAAACCAGCCCGTGTGTGAGCGGACGTTCACACAGTGCAAAACATGAAAATCAAGCAGCCGCCAAAAGACTTGGCGGCTGTTTGTGTTTTCGGCACTCCGTCATTCCTGTTGAACAACACACGTGAGCGGCAAGACGCTAGCCCGGATTATTCACCACGAAAAACACGAAAGTGAAGAAGAGGCGAGAGTTCTGATCCCAAGTGACCGCCAAGGAACGACACGCGACGTCTTGCGATGCTCTGACCGCAACTCTCTTCATTTTCGTGTCTTTCGAGTATTTCGTGGTTCCTCATGAATAATCCGGGC
>JANMLE010000169.1:0-1379 GCA_031372385.1 Planctomycetota bacterium
GCGCAGGCGGCTCAATCGGCGATCACTTCCGGACGAACCCAACTCGTCGACGTCTGGACCGTGGGAGCGGGAGTTCGCCCGCTCAAGCAGTTGTCACCGGAACAACTCGGCTGGGCGATGATGCAGGCGACGGGCGTGATCGAACCGCAGCGGCCCGGTGTGGTTGCCGAAATCGAAAAGACAAATCCGAAGGCCAGCGTCGCGAATGATGCCGCGAAGACCCGGGCTCGTGAAGTTCAATTGGAAGCGTTGCTCCATGAGAAAAACCGCGGCAACCTCAACGTGTTCGTTTCGATGTACGGTCAATCGGCCGGTCAACCGCAGGACGATTTCTTCGCCACACCCGACCAGGCGTTGTTCGCCGCCAACGGCGGTTCAGTGGTCGGCTGGTCGGCCGGTGGCCAGTTGGCTCAGCGGATCAATCCGATGGAAGATCCCAAGGCGCTGGCCGATGAACTCTACTTGAGCGTGCTGACTCGCCGCCCGACGGAGTTGGAGATCAACGAAACGACGCAGCAACTGGCGGCGCGTCCGACGGAAAAGGCCCTCGTCGTGCGTGACATGATCTGGGCTCTGGTGACATCCGCGGAGTTTCGGTTTAACCACTGAGAGGAGCGGATGAATGTCAACAACCGCGTCAATGCGATTGGGCTTCCCTGTGCTGTTGGCGGCAGCGGTGTCTTTGTTCTCGTCTAGCCAAGTCGACGCTTCGGGCTTGGAGATACGTTCGGTGATTGATTGGACCGCTCAGATTGGCGGGGCGAAGGTTGGGCTTGTCGAATATCAAATAGATTTCTTTCCTGGAACTGGTGGTGATAGCAAGGTTGTGGGTGCTGGAATGGTGCTCTACTTTGGTTTCGGGGAGATACGAGTTCCGTGCCGGCTGGTGGTGTTTGTAGTGGCTGTCGGCGGTTCCATCGTTGGAGCGGTCTTGCTCTCAATGCTGTCAAGACTGCGGCGACGTTGGATCATGAATCGAGCTTTAGAACGATAACTCGTCGGGGAGGACGCACGATGCGATGCAATTACGCCTGCAGTTCGGGTGACCACACGATGGCGCGACGCCAGTTTCTCGGCACAATCGCGGCGGGGACGGGTGCGATGGTCGGCGGACTGTCGACGCTCGCCCAACCCGCCGCGTCCGCCGAGTTGGCCAAGCAGCAGAAGCGGGTTCTGGTCTTCAACATGGCCGGCGGACTGAGTCAGCTCGAAAGCTGGGATCCGAAACCGAACACTCCCACGGGTGGCCCGTTCCGCGCGATTCCGACTTCGGTGCCCGGTGTTCACATTTGTGAATTGCTGCCCGAAACCGCCAAGCAAATGCACCGGCTGGCGATCGTCCGCAGCGTCAACACCAAGGAAGGGGATCACGGCAAGGG
>JANMLE010000208.1:0-1532 GCA_031372385.1 Planctomycetota bacterium
GATGGCCAGCGGCAGCAGGAACGACATCCGCCGGTCGGCCAGGAACGCGCCGCCAAACAGGCAGACTGCCGTCAGCGGCGAGAAGTTCCAGGGGTAGTACAGAATCGACGGATCTGTCTGGATGTCGCAGTTCATCAGGACGTACGGCAATAGTCGGACGATGAGTGTGTAAGCCAGCAGGCAGAGCAGGAACTGAAGTCGTGGTTGCGGCATGATGATCCTTCGCGGCAGTAAGACCGACCCAAGGCCGGCAAGATTATTCAGGTTGTAACGGAAGCAGATCGCAAAAGTCGACAGCACCGCGGCGGCTGATTTCACCGCGTCTCCAGGGGACCGGTCGCGAGAACCCCGGTCCGTCAAACACGAACGTGTGAAACTCGCCGTTCTCGCCGCAGGGATCGCAGTCGGCGGGAAGCTCATCAATCAAGTGTTGGTCAAACAACCGGCCCGCGAAGCGGCGATCCAACCGCTGCGGATCGCAACTGCACACCACCGCTTGCAGACCGTTTTCAAGGGCATTGCGAGCGAGCGTGGCTGTCGGCTGTCCCCACAACGGAAAGACGGCCCGCATCCCGACCGAACCGAGGAACCGCTCTCGATACGCTCGAATATCCTCCAAGAACAAATCACCAAACGCGACGTCGCCAATGCCCGACGCTTGTTGTTGTCGGTAGAACTCCTGCCAGAGGGACTCGTACTCGGCGTTGGAAGGTTGGGACGGCAATTCCACTTCACTGAGCGGCAGCCCGACCGACGCTGCCTGTTCTCGAATCAATTCGCGGCGAACTTCGTGAATCGCGATCCGACCCGTCTCATGACAGACACCGCTGGCGAGTCCGACGACCTCGAACCGGGGATCGTGTCGCAGCGCGTCCAGCGCCAGGACACAGTCCTTGCCACCGCTCCAGCTCATCAGGATCGGCACGGGTTTCATGGGTCACTTTGCAAACGCCGGTGCCGGGCCATCGCTTGTCATCGGGATCTTGTGAGTCGGGCAAAGACTCGCGGAGGGATTCTGTTGCAGCACATTGAGTGGCGGCGAGGCGCGCCACTTTTTGCACTGTTCACAGTACAGACCCGGCATCAGCGTGGGCCGCCCCGTGCGCGGATGTTTTTCCGCGACGTTCTTCGCCCGCATGACAAACGTCTCGCCCGATTCGCGGCAGACGAAGACGAAGTTCTGACGCTCCTCTTCGTAGACTCGCGACGAACGATCACCGGCCAGGACCGGATACAACAATCGCGTTGCCAGCAACAGCCCGCCGATCGCGAGCCACATTCGATAATCGCGCATCACTGAATCTCCCATTTCCAGCCGCGCCTCTGTGGCCACGGCGGATTTCCACTCAAACGCTATCCGAACAGCAGCCGTCACGAGGGGGCGAGGGGGTCGGGAGTCTTTTACATCCGGTACTTTGTAGGGACGCTCCATGTCTGGCTCTTTTTTTCTCAAAATAAATATGCCAGCAATGGTAACGACATAATAAATCAATGAAACGAAAGTCGCGTAATCCAATAAATCGCCATAAGTA
>JANMLE010000216.1:0-2321 GCA_031372385.1 Planctomycetota bacterium
CATCGGATTCCCCGAACAGATCGGCATGGCGGACATCAGCCGGCCCGATTACGGCGACTCCGTCCCGTTGGAGCCCGGCGAGTTGCCCGTGTTCTGGGCCTGCGGCGTGACTCCCCAAGCGGCGTTGCTCGAAGCGCGGCCTCCCTTCGCCATCACGCACGCGCCGGGCTGCATGTTCCTCACCGATCTGGTGTCGAAGTGATCGACCAGACGTATCTCGCTGTTGTTTTCGTTTAACCCTGAGCCAACGGCGAAGGTGGAGCGGGCAGACGCGCCCGTCTCCGCTGGTATGGTCGTCACATGCATCGCGGCGCTGGCACCCGACACCTTCGCCGTTGGCTCAGGGTTAAACGACAGGGCTTCGCCATCTCAACGTTGGTCAAACTGCAGCGTTGTTTCGAGCGATTTGGGCCATATCCAAGCAGACATGTCGCAGAGCGACTGGCCTACAACGATGCCGGTCGCACCTTCGTGTCGGGCAGATCGAGGATCAGTTCCAGGTCCGGATTGGCCCAGACTCCGAACTGCTCGTTGCCCGGCAGCAGCACCCGTTGATCCGGTTCGATGCTCGTCACGGCGCGAACGAACTGGATCGCCTTCAGATGCCGACCGTAGTTGGGCAGGTCTTGAATCGCCACCGGTTCAGACAGCCTGTACCCTGCGGATCGATAGGCTTCCTCGACCAACTCGGTGCAGTACAGCCGGTCATTGTCCAGCTTGAGTTGATCGTCGTACTTCGCGCGTTTCTCGAAGACCGTTCGGCAGAACACCGCGGTCCGGGCCAGCGCCTCGGGGGATGCGTCGCGGTGACGCTTGACCGCGACCTGATGCAGTTGACGATGCGCGAGCAAGTTTCCAAACCGCGTCCGCAGGCAGCCTTCGTTGCGAAGGTCGTAGACGTGCGCCTGACCGTTCTCGATCGCCACCAGTCCGATGTGCGAGAACCGGCTGTCGGTCAGGTCGGTCGAGAGTTCCGAGAAGTTGACGGTGTGCATCAGCAGATAACAGTCGCCCCGCATGAAGACGATGTCGCCGTCCCGCAGATGCGCGTCCGCCCAATCGTTCCATTGGCGGGTGGTCTCTGCGCGAACATTGCCCCCCAGGGGAAGCAGCGAAACCACGGGCATCGTCGACACGGACCGGGCCGTCGAACAACCCGACGCGATGCCCATCGCCACGATCGCGGCTGTCAGCGCGTGATGCATGCGGGATTGACTGACCATGTTCGCCAAGGCTCTCTCGATTCCCCGAAACAATGAACAGGCACCGATCCCACCGGTTCCATCGACGCCGACGCGCAGTCGGCTGGAATGCGAATCCGCTTCAATCGCATCGTGAGTCAGTCGTCGGCATGAACTGCCGCTGGCGGACTGAAATGACTCCGCGCGCAAACATCAAGTATTCCCGCTCTGACCGTTGTGCGTCGGCGAACGGCCGATAGAATCGCGTTCGCCTCGTCGGCCCCCGCGATCCCTTCCCTGCGGTTTCCGGTCGATCGAGTCGCAGTTGGCAGCGGATTGTTTATCGACTCGCGTGACTCCACAACTTCTTCTGACGGGGGGAGAGCCGCTTCATGGATCGTGATCAAGCCACTCGTAACGGGCCGGGTTTCAACCGGCGGGATTTTCTGAAAGGCTCCGGTGCCGCCGTCGCGGCCACTGCGATGGCCACGGCGGCGGCCGAGCAGCAGGCCGCAGCACAGCAACAGGCGGCCAAGCTCGCAGCGGCCGCGCCCCAAACCATCACGCTCAACGTGAACGGCGTGGACCAGAGGCTGACGGTCGAACCGCGCGTCGTCCTGATGGACGCGCTGCGGGACGATCTCAACCTGACCAGTTGCAAAGACGTCTGCGACCGTGCGAACTGCGGGGCCTGCACCGTGCTCATCAACGGCAAGCCGGTCTATTCCTGTACCCGCTTCGCGATCGATGTTGAGGGCCAGAAGATCGTGACCGCCGAGTCACTGCACTCGCCCGAAAAGACCGACACCGTCGTCGAAAAGTTCTGCGAGCATGACGGAATGCAGTGCGGATTCTGCACGCCCGGCTTTGTCATGGCCGTCCGCGGCTTCTGCAACGCCAAGCCCAAGGCGACGCTTGACGATTGCCGCAAGGGACTGGGTGGAAACATCTGCCGCTGCGGCACGTACGCCGGAGTTCTGCAAGCCGCGTTCGACACGGCTCAGGCCATGCCAGCAAAGGGAGGTGTGTGATGGCGGAACGCAAAGTGGGATGGGAGCCGCAAGGCCAGCACACGATCGTCGGCAAGGAAGTTCAACGGACCGACGGCAAGCAGAAGGCTTCGGGACAGGCGAAGTATTC
>JANMLE010000268.1:0-3817 GCA_031372385.1 Planctomycetota bacterium
CTTCGCGTCATCGACCATCGCGGCGGCAGACTTCATCGCGTCCTCTGCAAAGCGGCATACCTCATCGCGAATCCTCACTTCATTTTCGTCCGCCGTGAACTCCAATCGTCGAATCAGTCGCTTCGTGTCCGCCGCGAGTCGTTGCCGATTGTCCGCCGTGAACTCCAACCAAGTGGCGACCGTGACGGGGACGAGCGGCAGAGATTGAACCTGCAAGATGCCAACCAACCGGGCGGAAATGTTCGTCACGTTGTCGGCCACGTTCTGCCAGTGAATCGAATCCATGATGTTCGGCCTCCTGTTGCCGATGTCCTGATGAAAAAAGAACGCGGGAAACCGATCAGGAAGTCGGCTTGTCGAGTGCCCTCTATCCCGCGTTCGATGCGATGCTACCGCCGGAGCGGCGATTCTCAACCGCACGCCTTCGCCGCTTCACTGGCGAGCTTGTCCATCCTCGACGAGTAACGTGCCGTCATTGATGGTTGAGCGTGCCCGAGCGTGGCCTGAGCCGATTCGATCGACATCGTGTCCCTCAACTCGGTCGCTTTCGTGTGGCGCAACTCATACGGGACGAACGGCGGGATCTTCGCCGCGACGCAGGCCCTCTTGAGTACCTCGGAAAAGTAAGTCCGGGCGATGCTGAACAGCGGACCAGTTGCAGGCAGTCGCCGCAGAATCAGTTGGCTCTTGGGACCGAAGAACAGTTTTCGCGACAAGCCGCGGTGCGCGTTCTTGTGTTCGGTCAGATCGGCAATCCAAGTCTCGCCGGTCGTGTTGATGTCGGTCATCGACAAGCCGAGCAACTCGGATGGCCTCGCTCCCGTCGCCCGCAATAGATCGAACAAGTCGCGGTGATGCTGCGCGAGGTGGGGACGGACGGCCTCGATATGCTCGTCACTGACGGCCTCCCGTCGCTTGTGATCGGGAGCGGCACACTTCCCAGCCTTGAGCGGGGAGACAGCTTGCAGGCCCTGCAACGTCGCCACGTTGGCCATGCCGTTTTCGACGGCCCACTTCCAGATGTGGCGGATGCGGTTCGTGGATTTGTTGCAGTAGCCACGGGACCAGCCGTTGGCAATGTAAGCCGCTCGCACGGCCTTCAACGCGAGCGGTGCGAACTGGTCAACCTCACTGAATCCGAACAGTTCCACCAGTGGCGTTGTGGCCGACTTGAAACAATCGACTTCAGCGGAAGGTTTGCCGTCCCGTTGGTAGTAACTACCTGCGTGTTTGATGAACGCCAGCACAAGTTCGTTTATCGTCAGTCCGGCCTTCGGTAGGTAGTGACTACCTACTTTTGAGGCGGGATCGGCTGCCTTCGGGCAGAACGGATCAATCGGCTGCCCGCTGACTACCTTCGCCACAATCTCTCCGTAGCGGATGCGACTGTCTTCAGAACCGTACTCGCCAAGGTAGAAACTACGCCCGTTGACGTAGACGCGAGCTTGGCCGGTAGCCTTGTGGTGGCCGTAGGTTGGAACCTTTGTACGTTTCATCAGTGCGATTCCTCAAAAAGTAGGTAGTGACTACCTACAGAATTGAAGGATTTCTTCCGCACTGGCGAACGTCGTCAGGTAACGTAACTCGTTTCGGCTTCAGAGATTGCCCAGGACAGGAATCGAACCTGCACTCTATTACTAGAACTAGGTCCTGAACCTAGCGCGTCTGCCAGTTCCGCCACCTGGGCTGAAGTCCAAGAGAGAATAGTTTCTTGACGGAGTGACAGCAAGGGCCGGTCGTGATTTTGTCGGACCACAATAGAAATGTCACAGGGTCTGCCACTTTAGAAATGTCACATTCCCGTTCCGGGGTGCGGGCTTGTAGGGAGCCGTGCTTGTCGCGGGAACCTTGTGCTTCGCCTTCGCCTTGGAAGGGCGGGTCGAGACTTCGATCCATGACAGCGGCCGCCCTCCCGATGTCAGCCGAATCGTCCCATCCAGCAGCTCGCTGACCAGAACCTTCTTGCGTGCCAGCGACAACTTCTGGTGCTCCACGCCCAACTGAAAAATCCGGTTGCACCAGGACACCGTCCAGTCGTTCTGCACCACGCGCTGCTCCTGGTAACACAGGACCTGATCCAGCGTCACGCCGCGTGGAAGGGACCGATGCAGATTGGCAGACGATCTCGCTGCGACACTGAACCGCTCGTTCAACTCGTCCAGATACTCGCCCTCCAAGTACGCGTTCGCCGACTCCAGCGTGTTGATCTGCTTCAGACGAAGAGCCTTCACAAACCGGTCCTGAAACACCGCATGGCGACGCTCCACCCGGCCCTTCGCCTGCGGGCTGTGCGCCAGGATCAGTTCGACGCCCAACTCCCGCATCGCGCGACCAAACTGCGTGAGTGGCGCGGCGTCCTGCAACGCCTCTTCCACCGTGGAATCTCGCGTGGTTTCGTAAAGGCTCGCCCGATCCACGTACAGCGAACGCGGCGGGCCGTAGTGGCCGACGGACTCGCCAAACACCGTCATCGCCGCCGCCGTCGTCTCGCTCTCGAAGAACTTTGCATGCGTCCAGTTCGTGGCGTCATCGATCATCACCATCATCGACGCCCGACCCCGACGACCCTCGAACCAGTCGTGATCCGAACCGTCCATCTGAATCAGTTCGCCCCAGTGTTCGCGACGCTCACGCCATTGTCGATGCGGCGATCCGCGCCGTCGAGGCGACCACAAGCCCGCTGCGATCAACCACCGACGAAGAGTCTCTTCACTCCGGATCTCGCCCTCCAGTTTTCCAAGGTACTCCACCGCCAACGTCGGACCGAAATCGCCGTACTTCGCCTGGTACAACTCCAGCACACGCTCCCGACGACCCGCCTCGATCCGACGATTCGAAGCACGGTCCCGAAGTTCGTGCTTCAGGCCCGAAATCCCTGCCGACGTGTACCGCTCCCAGATTCGCAACATCTGGCGGTAACTCACGCCCAACAGTTCGGACGCCTTCACCAAACTGATCGAAGACTTCAAAACCTTCGACAACATCTCCGCTCGCGCTCACTCTTTGCTGCTCAGACGCAACTTGCCCATCGGTCCCTCGGAAACGGCACCAATGTGACATTTCTAAAGTGGACGCGATGTGACATTTCTAAAGTGGTCTGACAGGGCCGGTCGTGATTTTCGCGTTGATCGCGGACGCATGGCATCGATCGCCGTCACTTGATCGTCAGTTTTCGCACTTTGTTATTGTTGCTGTCGCCGACGTAAATGTTGCCAGCCGCATCGACATAGACGCCGTGAGGCCGATTGAGGCGGCACTGCTTGGGGTCGCCATCGGGACCGTCGCCCGCTTTGCCGTCGCCGATGAGCGACTCGATCACGCCCGTCGTCTTGCGAATGAGGCGGATCGTGTGATTTTCAGTGTCGCACAGCAGGATGTTTCCGTCGTGATCGACCGTGGCTCCCTTGGGTCCGGCGAGTTGAGCCTGCTTCGCATCGCCGCCGTCTCCCGCAAACCCCTGTTTGCCATTGCCGGCGATGTGATGCAGCGTCTTCGTTTTGAGATCGGCCCGGTAAACCGCGTTCCCTTCGCGCAGCACGATGATCACATTGCCATCAGCTTCAAGGGCGAGTGTCCTTGGTCCGTTGAGCGGCGTTCCCGCCAGAGGTGCTCCGTTCGGCGTCGCCTTCTTTTCACCTGTCCCCGCGAACGTGGAGATGATTCCCGTGCCGAGGTCCACTCGACGGACGCGGTGGTTTTTGATGTCGCAGATCAGCAGGCCATTCGAGCGATCTAGCAGAACCGAGATGGGCAGATCGAATAGCGCAGACGTGGCCGGCCCGCCGTCTCCCGCGAATCCGGCTTTGCCCGTTCCCGC
>JANMLE010000272.1:0-6152 GCA_031372385.1 Planctomycetota bacterium
CCGACTGCTCGGACAGAATCCGGTCGCACAGTTCTTCCGCCGTCAGTTGCGTGGTGTCTTCCGTCCGCCACGCGGCATCGTCTTCGACCGAACTGGCCGGCCGACTGAGTACCGTGATGTCACAACCGTCCACCGAGATGACGTCGCCATCCCGCAGGGCCATCCGGCGGCAAGTCCGCCAATTGACGGTCAGGTCCGCCGAGTCATCATCCGCTTCGATCCAGACGACACCGGCCTCGGTGCGAATGACACTGTGCAACACCGGTCCCCGCGGCAGCCGGATTTCGCACATCGGACCGGAACCGATTCGAATCCGGTCGTGGTCAACGACCAGCAACCGATCGTCGAACTCCAGAACCATTTCGAGTTCAATTTCAGAGTCGTTGTCGAACTGAATTTCCGTCGTGGGATATGACAAGGCAGTGGGCATGGGTGTCTCGATCAACAGCGTGTCGGGCGGACGAACGCTCGCGGGTGGCGAAGCACAAGAGGACGGGTGTCATCCGTAGTTTCGTCCGGCTGAAACTGCCGTCGTGAATCTATCGGGATCGCGCGGCAATGCCGCGCGCGGACGCCGTGATCACAAACACAGCAAGCCTCGGCGACCTTGCCGGTGGGCGAAAGATTACCGCCGTCGATGGGGCGGATTCGCATCGGCCTGCGAAAGCCCGGCGGGATGTGACGGCTATGCAGCGAGGTGGCACACTGCGGTCGAATCGCCCCGGCTCGTCGTGACCCGTGTGTCCAACTTCGGCGAGAACGCACGGCAAGCGAATGTGCCTGACAGCCTGTTAAAAAACCGTGGGATAGGCTTCCAGCCTGTCGTTTTCATCAAGGAATCACCGGCCGGAAGCCTGGGCCACGAAGTTCTTCGACAGGTTGTCATACCGCACGCGGCACAAAGTGAGACGTGTTCATTGAACCGCTACGCCAACGGCGTGCGCGCAGGTGGGAGCGAACCGTTGCTCGCGCGCACGCCGTTGGCGTAGCGGCTAAACGTCTCCGGTATGGCCGCGCGAGGTATTACCGTCCGGCTCACCATGAAGGTCGGCTCACCATGAAGGTGTCGTGTTGCCACGGCTATCTCGGCCAATCGTTGAGGGTGGCTCGCAGGATCTCGCGGGGGGATTGATCGTCGCGCTGGGCCAACTCGGCGTCCATCTGTCCGCACAGACGGGACTTCACTTCATCGGGCAGCGATTGAAATGACCGCGAGGCGATCAGCGGGCTGACGTCGTGCTTGAACAGCCGCGTTTTCAGGTCGAGTTCCCGCAGTGAGCGGCCTTGTTCGTCTCGCGGGCCGCGCGATTGGTAGACGTCGGCGAACTTTGTCGAACCGGTCACCGGGCCCGTCAGCCGGGCTTCGTCCTGCATCAGCGCGTACCGGACGAGATGCTCTTCCGCGTCCGACCGGCGGTTCAGACGGTGCTCGAAGCTGACCCGGTTGACGAGGTTGTTAAAGTGCATCTGATGGTTCAGCACCAGCAGCGCGACGATGTCGCTGTGCGCCGACGGATAGCGGGACAGATCGACGAGCGGCGCGAGGTCTTCCACCGCGCCCCTGAACGACGGGTCTCGCTTGTGCTGTTGGGTCTCGGTGTCACCGATCAGGTTGCCCCAGTGGATCAAGTTCGGCGCGCGGCCCGTGACATACCAGCCGCCCCAGCGCTGGCCAGTGTCGGTCGCATGGTTGATCGAGGAATATCCCTCGCGCGGCGCGCCGGCCGAATCGGTCAGGAACGAACTGAGAATGTGGCCGGGAACGTTGAGTGTCCGCGCCGAGATGTGGCACGCCGTGCAGCGGCCGTCTCGCCGAAACCGGATCGACGGCTGATCGGCCGGCTCCGTCTTGTCTGTGACCACTGGCTGAGGCAGCGTGTAAAACACGGTCCCCTTGACCGGGTCTTGCAGGGTGATTTCGATGGCCGCGGCACCCGGAACCCAGCCGACGGTGACATCATCGTTGAAGTAGATGGCCCGCGGCGTCGACGGCTTGATCAGCGCCTGGTTCACCGAGGTCTTCGAAAACACGAGCGTTTGCGACTCGACGGGAATCTCGAGCGCGCGGAGCAGGTCGGGCAGATAGCCGGACTCCGCGTGCGGTTGGAATTCGAGCTTGCCGTCATCGAGCTTCGCTTGCAGTTGCTTGATCGGGTCGTCGTCGGTCTCGGAGAAGTAATTGATGGGAGCCGGACCGTAGGGCAGCGGGCTGGTCAGTTCGACGCGCCGCGGCTCATCCCCACCGGCGAGCGACGCCATGACAATGACCATTGTGACGGCATGCCACATCGAGACTTCAGGCAGCCAGCGACAACGTGATGGGCCAAGCATGGGAGCCTCAATGAGTGTCGCCGACTGGTCGACGTCAAAGCGGGAGTCTGAACTTTTCGAGCCGGCGTTATACCTCACGCGGGGGAGCGTGAGACGATTGAGTCGTTTAGGCGAGCGGCAACTCTTGATTTACCCGCCACCGAGTTTACCTCGGTGGCTCGACGGCTTTTGCACTACTTGAATTGTTGGGGGCCAAGAGTAGCGCAGAAGCCGTCGAGCCACCGGGACAAGCCCAGTGGCGGGAAAGCTAACTCTTGCCGCTCGCCTTGTACCTCGCGCGGCCATGAGTGAGACGTTTGTCCGGGCCGCGCGAGGTATAAACGACTCAGTCTGGGCTGCGTCCGGGATGACGCCAGGATTGTCGTTTCTACCAGCACAGTCCGCCGCTTCAGAAAACTTTCTTCCAACCGATGTGTGGCTTGGTGGCGTAGGGTTTCCACCGCTCTGCCGGACGGTGCCTCTGATTGGGCGAATGGCTGAGCAGTCGTTAACATGCGTTGCGACCATTCGTTGTGCAATGGTTGTTGGTTGAATTGGATCTGGTTGCCTGATCGGCACGCGTCGGCGGCTGATCCAAGCAGTGGTCTAACGAGCAGGTGGCCCGTCAAGCAGCCGGGCCGGGATCGAGAATCCCAACGTGTGGCACACGGCCTGCGTTGGCGATTGCCCCCTTCCACGGCGGGCATGGCGGGACGAATTCCTTTTCGCAGGATGCGTGAATATGACAGGTCGACACTCAACGTTCTTGACCCGCTGGTTGGGCTGGGGCGCACTGGTTCTGATGGCTGGCTGGGCCTCACCTGGAACGGCGCAAGTCGACGGATTTCAGGACTTGCTGAGTCTGAAGTCTCCCGCGGCGGCTCCAAAACCGGAGTTCAACGTGACACTGACGCCCGCCACGGCCAAGGCGGGCGATGAAGTGACACTCACCATCAATGTGACGCTTCCTCCGGGCTACCACATCTACGGCACGACGGGTGAGTTCGACGGCCGGACGAAGATCGACCTGACGGAAATCGGACTGGAAGCGATCGATCCGGATTTCGTGCCGGATCGTGAACCCGAGACGGCGTTCGAACCGCTGTTCAAGGTCGAGGTTTCCAAGTTCCCTGATCAAGTGACGTGGAAGAAACGGTACCGCGTGCCGACGGACGGTGATCCGGCGCGGGTGATGATCACGGGAGAATTGACGGGCCAATACTGCAGCACGGGGAGCGACGGGCAGTGTGTTCCGATCGATCCCCCGTACGAGTTGCAGGCCGCACTCGTTCCCCCCGTGCGCTTCGAGTATGAAGCCCCCGCCAAGAACGCGCGGCTGAAGTACAAGCTGTCGCCCGCCGATGCCAAGCCGGGCGACAAGGTGACGTTGTCGGTCACGGTCGAACTCAACAAGGACTGGCACACGTACTCCATGAAGAACATGGGAGTGGGGAGCCAGCCGACGATCATTGATCTGGTCTCGTTCCAGGGATTGAAGCGCGTCGGTACCGGGTTTCGAGCGGATCATCCGGCGGTCACCGAAAAACCGGTGCCCGATGTCACGCAGGAGGTCTACCACGAGAGCGTGACGTGGTCACTGGAACTGGAAGCCTCGGCCGACGCGAAGCCGGGCGCGATCGGCGTCCGCGGCCTGATGAACTTCCAGACGTGCAAGAAAAGTTGCATTACCGAAAAAGCCGCCTTCGCGCTGGGCGATGTCTCTGCGGCACTCTGGGAGACGCCCCCAAAGGAAGACGCGGAAGTTGTCGTCACTCCTTCGAACGTCAAACCAGGCCCCGTCAAACCGGAAGCAGTCAAACCAGGCGTCAAGCCGGGAGCGGCCAATCCTGACGAAGTCATTCCCGCCGCGAAGCAACCGCAGGACGCGGGCCTGTTCGCGTTCCTGCTGACGGCGGTCGGCTTTGGACTGGTGTCGCTGCTGACCCCCTGCGTCTTTCCGATGGTGCCGATCACGGTCAGCTTCTTCCTGAAGCAGAGTGAGTCCGCGCATCACAAGCCGCTGCTGACCGCGCTCGTGTTCTGCGGATCGATCGTGGCGACGTTCACCATCTTGGGTGTGGGGATCGCGGCGATCTTTGGTGCCGCCCAACTGAACGAACTGGCAAACAACCCGTGGTTGAACATCGTGATCGGCGGGGTGTTTGTCGTCTTCGCCTTCAACATGCTGGGGATGTTCGAAATCCGCATTCCCAGCGGATTGCTGAACTTCACCTCGCACAAGGAGCAGGCGGGGGGTTACGTCGGGGCGATGTTCATGGCGCTGACGTTCACGTTGACGTCATTCACCTGCACGTTTGCGTTTGCCGGAACGTTGCTGGTGGCCGCGTCGCAGGGACAGTTCTACTGGCCGATCATCGGGATGCTGGCGTTTGGAGCGGCATTCGCCTCACCCTTCTTCGTGCTGGCGCTGGTGCCGAGTCTATTGAAACAACTGCCGAAGAGCGGTGGCTGGATGAACGCCGTCAAGGTCGTGATGGGTCTGATCGAGATCGGTGCGGCGGTCAAGTTCTTCAGCGTCGCCGATCTGGTCTGGAATCCGGAGCCGATGGTGTTCGACTTCGTGTTTGTAATGATCGCCTGGCTGGTGTTGTCGCTGACCATCGCCCTGTATCTGCTGGGTGCCTTCCGGCTGTCGCACGACGTGGGAACGGTGGGAATCTCCGTCGGCCGCCTCATCCTGGTGATGGGATTCATGGGCTTGAGTCTCAACCTGGCCGTGGGGCTGATCACGCGCGAGCGGGGTGGCGGCTGGTTCATGGATCAGATCATCGCCTTCGCGCCGCCCCGTTTCGAAAAGCAGGTGAAGGCCGCGCCCCCCGCGGGTGGAGAACTCCCCGCCGACCAACCGGAACCGGCGCTCACGCATTCGGGACTGCGGTTCATTCTGGATGTCGACAAGGCCGTCGCGCACGCGACGAAGCTGAACCGACCGCTGCTGTACGACTTCACGGGGGTGAACTGCATCAATTGCCGCCTGATGGAAATCAAGATGGCGGAACCCCACATCCACGCCCGGCTCGAGAAGCTCGTGCTGGTCCAACTGTACACGGACAAGGTGCCGACCATTTCGGACCGCGCCGAAGTGAAGCGGTTGAAAAAGCGGAACATCGACCTGCAGATCAAACTGTTCGGCAATGTCACGATGCCCGCGTATGCGGTGATGACACCGGACGGCAAGACGATCCTGTCGACTTATTTCGGTGCCGAACGCAACGACGGCGAATTCGCCGCGTTCCTGGATGAAGGCTGGAAGAAGTGGGAAGGGACACAGTCAAAACTAACCGCCGCGACCATTGAGCGAGAAGGAGTGCGATTTCTGCTCGACTTCGACGAGGCCGTCGCACATGCCGTGAGTCAGTCGCAGCCGCTGCTCATCGAATTCAACGGTGTGAATAACGTCAATTCGCACCTTGCGACCAAGAAATTGACCAGCCCTACGAACCATGCGCGATTACAAAAGTTTGTCCTCGCGCAACTGTACGGGGACACGGTGCCAAATATCTTGGACCGGGTCGAAGCAAAGCGGTTGAGGAAACGAAACGTCGACCTGCAAATCGAATGGTTCGGCGCTATCGTTTGGCCGTCGCATGCTGTCGTGGCCCCAGACGGCAAGACGATCCTGTCGAGCTACGTCGGCCTCGAACAAACAGACGGTGAATATGCAGCTTTCATGGACGAAGGCTGGAAAAAGTGGGAAGGGATGGGCGGCAAGTAGTCGTGGCGGTTTCAGCCCGGAGGGCGGCAGATGTTAGCCCACGGCGCAAGCCGTGGGACATCGACCGCAGTCTGCCATCAGCCCGGAGGGCGACACAACGTTCGCC
>JANMLE010000285.1:0-2440 GCA_031372385.1 Planctomycetota bacterium
GAAGATCAAGGCCGGCGAAAAGCTGGTCAAGGAACTGAACACCCGCTTTGCCGACTGGTACTACGTGGTGTCGGGCAACAGCTTCGAAAACCTCCGCCAGGGACGCAAGACGCTGGTCAAGGAGAAGTCCGCACAGGCGCCGCCGGGCAATCCCGGAAACTTTCCGGGGCTTCCACCAGGACTCAACTTCCCCCCGGGAATCAACTAAGGCACGCGGTCGCCGCAACCTGATCCGTTGATGGAAACGCAGGGGGCGCGGAGAGCACAGAGAGTTCGAATCTCTGAGTCCTCCGCGCCCTTCGCATTTCCAGGGTGCAGAACAACATTTTGTCGGGGGTCAGGCACCGCAGTTTCGGATCAACGAAGCGTCCCGATTTTGCCGGTTGGCAAAACTCAAACAGTTGTCAGTGATCACGTGCCGATAGTACGAACAGCCCGCACCCGATCGCCCACGACTCTTCGAGGTAACCGCGATGGATCGCCGTGATTTCTGTGCAAGTTTGCTGAGTTCCGGTCTGGCTCTGGGGAGTCTGGCATCGTTCGCGTCGGCACAGTCTGCCGGTGATGACGGAGTGAGTTCCCAAAAGCTCAAGTGGCACAAGAGCCTGAAGTCGGCCCACAAGTTGGCGGTAGAGACCGACAAGCCATTGCTGATCGTGTTTGGTGCCAGTTGGTGCCATTTCTGCCACAAGCTCGAACGCGAAACGCTGACCGACAAACGCCTGGTCGCCGCCATCGAACGCGACTTCGTGCCGGTCCATCTCGACTTCGACAAGGATGCGAAGGTCGCGAAGATCTTGGAGGTCGAACGGCTTCCCTGCACTGTCGTGCTCAGTCCCGAAGCGGATCTGCTGCTGAAGTCGGAAGGTTTCAAGGACTACAAGGGCTACCTCAAGGTTCTGCAGGCGTCGCTCGAACAACGTGCCTCAATTCAGCAGGTCAAGAATCAGGGGCCGTGACTGGGGAGTCACCCGCGCTCAACGGGAATTCCTAGTGGTCGAACAGCTTTGATTTGCCGGGTTGCTGCAGCACGGACGCCTCGTCCGTGCGTCCATCGATATCGGCGGTTCCGCACGGACGAGGCGTCCGTGCTACGGGGCAAATCAAAGTTGGTCGACCACTAGTCGCGCCGCTTGCGGATCCAGTGGTCGGTGAAACGCAAGTGCGGCTGAACCTCGATCTTGGGCATGTGGCAATCCAGGCAGCGCTGAGACGTTGCTGCGTCCGAGCAGTGCGGTGCCCGCCCGGCTCGTCCGGTGTGACAGTTGGCGCACTGCGCGACGTAGTGGTCTTCGCTCGTTTCCGCCGCGCGATGCGGGTCGTGGCAGGTGATGCAGTCAAAGCGCGGACGCCGCCCCGATTCCGTTGGTGCGAGCCGGTCCTGTTGGGTGAAGCAGCGGCTTTGAGAGAGTCCGACGGGGGCGAAGCGAACCAGCAGCGGGTTGCCCGGACGCAGTTCGAAGGGAGTCATCTGATCGTCGCGGCGATGGCATTCACCGCAGCGCCGGATCGAATCCAGCGGCGACAGCTCCGACCACCTCGGTCCGCTGAATTCCGGATGTCCGGCGTTGGCCGACTCCATGTGAGCCTCGCCCTCCTGATGGCAGCGGGAACAGTGGACGCCCGTCTGGATGCGCGACAGATCCAGGCGGCCGTCCGTCGTGGGAAGCCACGACGAGTGGCAGCCGAAGCAGTCGGCGGTATCGTCGGGATTCAGCCGCTTGCCCAGGCCGTGCCAGCCTGGTTTCGGAGTCGATTTGTCGGCGAGACCGAGCGTCAGGTCGAGTCCCGCATCGGGATACCACGACAGCCGGTGCTCGATCACTTCGACCTCTCCATCGGGAGTTTTCAAAACGGAGACCGGTGTCCGGGCATGCCGCCCGGACCCGAAGATCCAGTCAATGGGAACGGGGTCGGGAAGCGACGTGCTTTCGCGCCACAGTCGCCGATCGCGCACTTGGAATCGATCGGTCATGCTGTTGGAACCGGGGTCGTGATAGGTCAGTCCGCCGAACGTTGTCAGGGGCACGGCGGATGATGCTGGTTGCAGTGTCACCGTGTGTGGCACGTGCTGCAACGACTGCGACTGTGTGGAATGGCAGGTGGCGCAGCGGTCGGCGGAAACCGGTGGCCTCACAGCGGAAAAGTGCGGTGCCGGCAATTCGCGGTCGGTGAATGACGTCAGCCACCATCCGACTGTCAGGCAGGCCGCAACACCCGCCACGGCTGGTCCGCGCCACAGCCACGCGCGCCAATTTGTACCGGTTCGCATCCAGGACATCGCGTTTCGCCAATCTGTGACAGGTCAACCGAGTCGTTGCGTTCCAACGGTCTTAGAGCCTCTCCGAGAAGGGGTGGGGGGGGGGTTTTATTTCGCCCCAGCAACCCCCCAAATGGGGGGAACAGGGGGGGGGGGGGGGGAAAAAAAAAACCCCCCCCC
>JANMLE010000334.1:0-1267 GCA_031372385.1 Planctomycetota bacterium
CGATGTTTCGAGCGAAGCCGACGTCGAGTTGCTGTTTGCCGCGGTGCAGCAGCGGTTCGGCCGGGTCGACATCCTGGTCAACAACGCCGGAGCCTTCGATGGCGGACCGCTCGACGAAGTGACGTTGGAGGCATGGAACAACGTGGTCGGCTCCTGCCTGACCGGCTCCTTCCTGTGCAGCCGCGCGGCGTTCCGAATGATGAAGCCAAAGCGATCGGGCCGCATCCTGAACATCGGCTCGATTTCCGCTCAACGCCCGCGGGAGGGGAACACGCCATACGCCGCGGCCAAGTTCGGCGTCTGGGGCCTGACCCAGGCCATCGCCCTCGACGGCCGCCCCCACGGCATCACCTGCTCGTGCCTGCATCCGGGCAACGTCTCAGTGGAGCGCCGCGTGGATTCGGGGAAGGAGTCTGACGAGGAACCAATGATGTCCCCCGAAACGATCGCGCGAGCCGCCCTCGCCATGATGACACTGCCCGCCGACGTCAACTTCCTGGAAGCGATCGTCCTGCCCCGCGACCAAGCCTATCTCGGCCGGGGATAACGCTAAGGACAATCCGCATCACTTTAGCCATTTCGGGCGAGCAACTATTGCAGGACCCAACGGTGCCTTGTTGAGGCGTTTCCGTCCCGTTGTGTAACTGCAAAGGCTGCCAATGGAAACATGATCAGCATCCGGCAATAGTTCAAGATTACGAACGCGCCAAAACAACGCCCAATGATGTGGGCTGTCATAATCGGGCCGATCTGGATTGCTGGAATCGGGCTGGTATTCATTGACGGTTGGTGGCCGGTGGCCATCATCAACATCGTGGCGTTTATCGGCGTCGGAAGTGACATGGCCGATGTACCAACCCAAGTAGCAGATTTTGAAACTGAGTTTTGCAGAAGCATCTTCGTGAGACGGATAAAAGAGAACGGGAACATCTTCAGAATCGCGAAGTGGATCGATTTGTTCTGCGAAGAGCGTCCAGTTTTGGGAGCCGAAGCAAACGTAGCCGGTATCGGTTGCGACCTTGATACCAGAACGAAGGTGCTCGTAAGGGACAGGTGCCAACAAGGCGAAATTTACAGTGTCAGTCATGATGCATACCAAGCCTGTTCAACGACGCTCGGATCAACTCACGCGGCCGGGGCGGCGTCGATTTTCAGGCAGGTGTGGATTTGGCGGACGGCTTGTCGCAGGCGCTGGCTGTTTTCGACGATGGCCAGACGCAGGTAGCCCTCGCCCTCCTCGCCGAAGCCGCGGCCGGGGCTGACGGCG
>JANMLE010000343.1:0-11029 GCA_031372385.1 Planctomycetota bacterium
CTCCTGCATGCGGTAGTCGTTGGCTTTCAGTGGGACGCCCTGTTCTTGGAGGTACGCGAGTTCGTTGAAAGTCAGGCTGCGGCCGACAGCGTAACAGGCGGCGTGCTTCAGGAAGCTGAAGGCGACTTGTTCGATGCGGTCATTCGCCAAGTACGCCTTCAGGGCGTTCAAGTCCTTGGCATCGGCGCATCAATGACTGTCGTAGCATGGACGCCTCGTCCGTGCTACGGGTGACTTCCGCCAAAATGCAGCAGTTATTGATGTGCCGATCCTTGATTTCGGCTTTGTCCGGGAGAGTCGAACGGGCATCGACGCCAGGTTTGATGGTGTGGCCGGTCTCCCGACCGAGCCACAGGCCGCCGGCGTCAAACGTCTCGAACGGAATCCCCCACGGGTCGATGCCGGAGCGACATTTCGCGCAGCCTTTCTGGTTGCGGTGACGCTCCAGTTGCTCGCGCAGAGTCCGCATCGCGCAGTCGTCCTCGTTGAAAGCCGAAGCTACTCCACAATCCATACACCCCACTCCGCGGGAAGCAGTTCGGCTTCACTGGGAGTATCGCTGACGATGCTCGCGGCGGGGCTGTGATTGAAAAGGTACGCTCGGCGCTCGGTGACGAGGCCGGCTTCGTTGCCCCACAGCACACCGATGTCGCCACGCAGGCGCAGGCCGGTGCCGAGGTGCCGGAGTTCGATGTGATCGCAGCTCAGACGGGCTTCGACGATGTAGCCGGTTTGGGTTTCCTTGAACGCGACCTGTGCGTCGCCGACGGGCCGGACCGACGCGAACGTGTGCGACTTCACGGGGGACTCAAACGTCATCGCCTCTTCGGGCTTCGCATCCGGTTTGGCCGGGCGATAGGCCATGACGATCGGTCCCTTCTCGCCCGGTGCGATCAGCACGCGGATGTCGCCCGCGATCGGCGATGTTCGGTCGGGACGATCCGGGCCGAGAGTCACATCAAGCGCGTCGCCTGTTTTGAACGCGAACTTGGGGTCCGCGCCCGCATTCTTCCACGGCGACGTGTCTTCGACCTCAGCGAGCAGCCACACCTGTTCGAGCGAATGCGCAATCGCGACTCTTGCGACGACATTGTCGCCGACTTTGATTTCGCGGCGGGCGATATCCCGCCACTCGATCGGATCGCCATCGACCTTGAACGCCGGAAAGCGGCCTCGCACGTTCGGCGCTCGCAGCGGACTGGCCTTGTCGCCACGCTCGCCCGAGCGTGGGGTTTCCGTGGCTTGTCCCGGCTTTTCCACGACTGGCCCCACGCTCTTGGCGAGCGTGGCTTCGACGGCATCGAACCGACGAACCGACTCCAGTCCTTCGACGCGGACGACATGGCAGCCGTTGCGGCCGAACAGGTAACGCACAACGCCATCATTCTGACGGACCATCATGCCGCCGAAACATTCGTCGTAAAGGCTGATGTTGGTCCAGTCGGCGCCGGGTTCTTCCTTCGCTCCCCAGCCCTTCGGCGAATCGCGGCTGTCCTTGAACAGCGGGCTGACGAACAGGCCGTCTTCGCTCCACAGAAACGACTGGCCTTTGTTTCCCTGCATCGCCACGACGTGACCCACATCGCTGCCCGAGTCGATGATCCCGGCGTAATGCAGTTCGCCGACGCTGCGGCCGGTCTGGCCGGGTTGATGCAGTGTCGAACTCCACGACGCATGAACGGCGGGCCAATTGCAGCGGTACGTCGCCTTCGGTTGTCCGTCGCGGTCGGTGAAAAGGTGATGCCCCGCCGCGTAAACGCCCGACTGCGGACTGTTGAACTTCCCGGACAACCCGGTGACGAAATGCTGACCGACGGGCAGGTAATGCTGCGCGATTGGTAGCCGCTTCGCCGAGGCCACGTCGTACACCGGCACTCCCTGGGCGGTGAATCGCACTGGCTTGAGTTCGATCCCCTCGACGTACCAGACCAACTCACGAGACGGCGGATAGCCAGTGCCGACATCGGCGCGGTAGGTCGATCCCGGCAGATGCTGGAACTCATCCGGCTGAGGCCGCGCGTCGGAGTTCAAGTCCGCCCACAAGTAGAGCGCCTTCGGTTCGTCCTTCAACGACGGGAACGCCTTGTTGTGCTCGTGCGAACCGATGGCCAGGATCGGCCGGTACGCACCGCGCTCGTCAGCCTGAAACAGAATCGGGAAGCCGTTCGATTGCAACAGGTACTCGCGCATCGAGCCGCTGACATCGCTGCGAAACAGCCGCGCGGAGCCGAACAGAGTCCACGGCGCTCCGGTCCAGATCCAAAAGGGAGCGTCGGTCGGTTGAGCCGCGCTGGCGTAGCGTAACGGCCGATAACCCGGTTTCTTTCCCGGTTCCAGCTTGTAGATCACTCCGTAGCCATATCCGAGCGTCGGGTCTTGCTCGTGCAGGCAAGTGGCGTTCGCGCCGTACCACGTTGTCCCCACAAAATCCTTCACGAACTTGCCGTCTCGATCCCAAACCGCGATGCGGCGAATCAGGCCGACGCCCGGCGGCCGATCCTGATCACCGTTCTCCGCGACCCAGAGATGGCCGTCGTCATCGACCGAGATCGCTTCGATGCAGTGCAGCGCGGCAGGATCAAACTCCAGCCGCTGACCCTGACCGCCCTTGGTGCCGATGGCGCGGAGCAACTTCCCATCCGGCGCGAACACTTTTGCCTGATAGTCCGCGCCGCGATCCATCACGAACACGTTGCCGTCCTTGTCCGTCGCCAGCGCACCGGGCTTTTCGATTTCGGCGGGAGTGATTGGCTGCAACTGCGGATTCGCGTCATGAGCCGGCACGCGAAACAAACCGGCGACCGACGAGATCAGCAACCCGCGTCCCGTCGCATCGAAGGCCAAGCCGTTACGCTGACCAGCGTGCTCCAGCGGCAGCACGACGCGGTTCTCACCGGATTTCTTGTCGAACAGAACCACACGGTCCTTCCAGTTCGCATCGCCCTCTTTGTGAACGAGCACCGCCGCCTTGTCGGTTCCAACGGCGATGGCCCACACGTCCTCATCAAACTTCAGCAGCGGCTGCGGTCCCTTCGCCGTTTGAAACGGAGCGTTGCCGCCGGAGTGATACTTGATCCGCTGGATGTCCTTGCCGCCGCCGAGCGCGATCCACAGCAACCCGTCACTCGTGGCCATCGCCTTCGGCCCACTCCAGCCGCGACCGAAGGCATGTGTCTTCTGGTCCTCCGCACCGAGCACGAATCCCGGCGAGCCACCCTCCGCCGTGTGCCCGCCGAGGGCGACTCGCCACGCGCCGTTGTTGTGGCCTCGCAAGCAGGCGATCGCGTGAGGATACCCGTGATCGCCACCCCAGCCGCTGTTCTTGTAGTGCTCCCAGGGGGGCGAACCGGGGTTGAGAAAGCTGTACTCGTAGACGCACTTCAAACCGGGATGCGAGCAACCTCGCAGGCGATACGTTCCATCCGGCACTGACCGTCCGTAATCGTCCAGCCCATTCCACTCGATGCCGACCACTTGCGGCTCCGTCGCATCGGCCTTGCCGCCGAGCTTCGTGACCTCAATGGCATCCAGCAGATTCCGCACGCGCACTCCGTTCGCATCGTCCACCACCACGGTCATCAAGTTGTGTCCGGTCGGCACGGTGATGCTGGCTGAAACCGGCCGTACCAATCTTGCATCAACGGGCTGCCAGCGAAACTTGTCCCACTCCCAATGCGCGACCTTTTGTTCGTCTTTGAGTGACAGTTTCGGTGCCGGCTTCGCGGGTTCGGCAGCAACACCCGCGTGCGTTCCCATCCACAAGGCCAGCGCCGCGAAAACGAACCGACTCAGCCGCGAAGCAGCGTCGTGTTCGAGCAACTCTCGGAGTTCTGTCAATTCCCGACTCCTCTTCTTGCGAAGCAGCGCATGTCACGGCGTGCTGTGCCTGCGCCGCGTTCCGTCAATATCCATGCGGGCCGTGCATCAGGCCGACGATGGCCGACATGACTGATTGCAGCGACGGGCCGATCAGGAACACGAAGCTCAGCACAAGGATCATGAAGTAGAACAGGCGGTTGCTGTTCAGGTCGAACATCAGCAGATACAGCAGTCCGCCGACCAGCGACAGCGCCGCGAAACAAGCGATCGCGTTGCCGTATTCGCTGACGACGAAATAGCGGTAGCGGCGCAACACGAACTCGGTCTGGATGGCGCGGAACTGGTCTTCGACTTCCGGAGCACTCGGCGGCGCGGGACGCGAAGGGAGTTGCGGCGGCTGGAGTTGGTCCCTGGTGAGGCTGGCGTACTCGTCCAGATCCTTCTCGTAGACCGCCATCATCTTTTCGTAGTGCTTCAATTGGATGTCGTAGTTCTTGAGTCCCACTTCGTACTGCTTCTGTCGATCCGGAAACGACTCGCGGTTCCGCTGCTGTTCCAGTTCCACCTTTTTCTCATCCGCCGAAAAATGAATCCGGCTGAGACCGAGCACCTCGGATCTCAGCCAGTACGTGATCACCAGCAGCACCAGGAAGCCACTGATGGCGAGCAGCTTGGCGGCGACGATGCGGCGTTCTCCGGACATGGCTGAATTCCTCCGAGTGGCTGTTCTCTGCGGCACTACGCCGCCTGTGGATCGGGTCTGTGTTTTTCAGGCGCGGATCGCCCGATTCGGTCCGCCTCACTCGGCGACTGGTGCGGGCCATTCAATCGGCCGGCGGCTTGCGGAACAGGCGGAGCGATTCGGCGTCGAACCAGACCTGACCGCGGGTGGTCCGCAACTCGGCGACCAGTTCCACATCGCGCGATTCCTCTTCGACGGTGAACGCGAATTCGAGCGGTTTCCATTGGGACGTGCCGCTCAGCGTGTTGGTGCGGTTGGCACCGGAGACGCGCACGCCGGCAGCGATTCCGCGATCATCTTCGGTCGCGGCCACATCCTTTGTTTGGACGTTGGCGTGGAACGTGTAGGTTCCCTTCGCGAGCAGGATCCGGCGGCGCCACGAGGCGATGCACTTGCCACTCGGCCCGCAGAGGATCGAGTACGCTTTCTTTTCGCCTTCCAGTTCGACTTCTTCCACGACGGTGTCTTCACTCTCTGACGCGCCGAACCAGTCGGCCAGATGCATGTTGCCATTCTCGTCGAACTCAGGCGGCTTCGGATCTTCCTGCTCGCTCTGCTCCTTCAAGTTGGCGGCCCGGGCGGTGATCCGGTCCTTGAATTCTCGAACCCGGCCGGCATGTTCGCGGGCCAGGTTCGGATCGATCGAGGCGAGGACCGGCAGCAGGCGGCGGCGCAGCAGATCGACCCGCGCGTGCAGCTTGGCGGGCGGACTGAAGAGAGGCAGCAATTTGCGGATTCGCTCGCGGTATCGTCCCCGCCATTCGGGGTTCTGCATGACCGTCGACGAGACGATCGCACCCGGTGGATCAAGGATCGAGGCACCGGGATCGCCGAACATCTGGTCCATGCCATGCGGCAGGAAATGAGCCTTCTTGTCGGCGGGGTTGAAGTAGATCCGGTAGTTGTTCTTGTTCTGCGTGTAGCCGTCCCAGTGGCACAGCATCAGTTCCATCGCCATGAACGAGAGGAAGGCGTCGACGTCGAGCGCTTCGTCAATCCGCGTCCAGCGCTCCTCAATGTTCGGTTCCCGACAGGCTTCCAGCAGGGCCTTCAAGTCACTGCGATCGTCCGGCCCCTTCCCGGCATCCTTTTCCAGTTCGACATCAATGTCCTGCACGAATCCGCCGTCGTACAGGTTGCCGTCACCGTCCGCGAAGTGACGCTGCAGGAACGTCTTGTCGAAGCCCTCTTTCAAGACGTACAGGCCGACGTCGCGATCGTTCAGCCAGACACGGGCATGGGTGACCCGCGTGGCCGGGATGCCGGCCGAGCGGCAGAGTTCCTCACACAGCCATTCGTGAATGTAGGTCTCGTCCTGGGCCGAGTTGTTCAGGTGGAACTTGTCGAGACCGTGAAAGGTCTGTCCCTTGGTGAACTTGTTGGAATTGAGCGTGAGGGCCGGGCGGTCATCGAACTCGCGGAAGCTGCCAGCGGCCCCCTTCAATTTGATCCCCACGTCCTTGTACGTCGTCTTGCGGCTTTCGGTGACCGTGCATCGGACATACGCACGATTGTTGGCCCTCAACTTTTCGAGTTCCGGTTCCGAGATCGTGATCCGGAGTTGCGGGATCGTCCCCTTCTTGAAGAATTCGTCGCTGGCATCGGGTTCGCGCGCCGGTGGCTTGGCGACGTCCTGGGCCAGCAGCAGGCCGGTGACCATGACGAGACAGGAAACGAAACCGTTCATCGCAACTCCATTTGGAATGTTGATCGTTGGGAGGCTCGCTTTGTCTTCGTTTAACCCGGAGCCAACGGCGACGGGACCGTGGACCGACCCCATGTTCGGCAGCCGTCGCCGTTGGCTCCGGGTTAAACGAAACACGGGACTCCGCGCCGTTACCGTAACCGACCCGACGCGACCCGCCAAGCTTGAGTCTACATCCACCAAGAATGCCTCATCGAACCGGAAAAGCCGGCCCCAACGACTTGCGTTGACTTGCGTGTCGCCAGCCCCCCGGCTAAACTCCCGCCCCCGTTGTCTTTTTGGAGATTGTCACGCGCCAAACCATGCTGTGGTCGCGCGGAGACCGAGGATTGCACGATGCCCATTCGTCCGCGGACCAAGTTGAAAATTGAGCGCAAGACCAAGCGTTGTCCCAAGTGCAACAAGGTTGTCCGCATGCGGGTTCGTTGCAAGACGTGCCACAAGAAGCTGCGGTAGTTCATTGCCGTGATTGTTGAAGGCGGCACAGCCGCCAGGACTATTGATGGCGGCACGGCCGCCAGGATTTGCCGACGGTCATCGCCGTCGATTTGTTTCGGAGAAAACTGTCCATGCCGCGCACTGAACGAGACCGCGAAAAAGAACGCCGACGCAAGCACAAGGTGCAGCTCAAGAAGCTGGAAGGCCGCTTTCGCAAGGCCACGAACCAGAGCGACAAGTTGTTGATCGCCGCCAAGGTTCGCCGGTTCAGCCCGATGATCAACCTCGAAGTCCGCGCCGCCGAGGCCGCGGCTCAGGCCAAGGTTCTCGCCGCCGAAAAGAAGAGCAAGAAGTAGTCGCACTGCGCTCTTCTCGAATTTGAAATCAAACCACAAGGCACGGCCGGGGCAACTCGACCGTGCCTTGTGGTTTTGTCCCGCCGGGTGAGTTTCCGTCGGCCCGCGATTCTGTCGCCGAGTGATTGGCCCCGTCGGTTTGTGACGATAAGGAGGACTGTGGGGGCGGTTGAATGGGATCGCGTCGTCGCGACGTGGTTCCTGCGTTGCGGCGCGGCCGGCGACGCGGACGGCTTCCCAAGACGATCGCTGTCCACCCAGAGATTTGAAAACCGCCGCATGGCTGACTACCGCGTTCAACTCGACCTCTTTTCCGGACCGCTCGATCTGCTGCTGTATCTCGTGCGGCGGAACGAAGTTGACGTGGCACAGCTTCCCATCGCCCGGATCGCGCACCAGTTCTTGCAGTTTCTCGAAGTCCTGGAGTTTCTCGACTTGGACTTGGTCGGCGACTTCGTCGTGATGGCCAGCACCCTGGTCGAGATCAAGAGTCGGCAGGTTCTGCCGCGGGCCGAAGAGGAGACTCCCGATGAAATCCCGATCGGTGACGACCCGTCAAGCGAGTTGATTCAGCAGCTCTTGGAGTACAAGCGGTATAAGGACGCCGCGCTGGCGATCGAACAGCGGGCCGCCGAATGGCAGGAACGCTATCCGCGACTGAGCGACGATCGGCCCAGCGCCGGCAAGGATCACGCCGAGGATCCGATCAAGGAAGTGGAACTGTGGGATCTGGTCAGCGCGCTGTCCCGCGTGTTGCAGAAGAAAATCGTCGAGCAAACCTCCAGCATCCGTTACGACGACACGCCGATCTCCACGTATGTCGATCGGATCGGAGCCCGCGTCCGGGAACTCGGCCGCGTGCCGTTCTCGGAGTTCTTCGAAGGAACCAACCTGCGCAGCAAGATCATCGGGATCTTCCTGGCCGTGCTGGAATTGATTCGCCACCACGGCTTCCGCGCCGAACAAGTGACGGAGTTCGGCGAGATCCACGTGCTGCCGCCCGCAACCGGGGCGCTTCCTTCCGGTGAGGCGGCGACTGCTCCCGTCGGCCAGTTGGCCACGACCGTGTAGCGCGGCGGATGCGTAGCGCTGCGGCCATGTCCGCAGCGGCGTGGAACCAATGCGAGCCGACGTCGCCAGCCGGCAGGCACCACGCAGGGTCAGTCGTGTCGATGCGTGAACGGCGCGACGTGCGTTCCGCTCGGAATGACGAAGTTTCCTTCCAGAACGGCGTGCGGGCCGATTCGACAGTCGGTGCCGATCTCCACCCGGCCGTGAATGTGTGTGAACGGCAGAATGACGGTGTCGGCTCCGATCACCGCCCGCGGGTCGATGTACGTCAGTTCCGGTGCGACGATTGAAACTCCGGCGGCCATCAGTCGCGCGAGCGTCGCCTGCTGGATCGCGCGGGTCACGTCGGCCAGTTGAGCCCGCGTGTTGACTCCCATCGCCTCGGCGACGTCAAACACCTTCGCCGCGACGACCCGTTTTCCGTCCCGCTTCAACACGACGGGGCAGTCGGTCAGGTAGTACTCGGCCTGGTTGTTGTCGGGGCGAATGCGATCCAGCGCCGAGATCAGCGACTGCGCGTCGAACGCGTAGCAGCCCGTGTTGATCTCGCGAATGCGCCGCTGCTCGTCGGTGGCGTCGCGCTCTTCGACGATGCGATCGAAGTCTCCCGCCGCATCGCGGACGATTCGACCCAGACCCTGGTTGGCTTCGGTGTCGGTCGTGCCGATCACGGCCGCCGCGTTGGATTCCGCCTGCGCCCGCAGCAGCCCGGTCAGCGATTCGCTCCGCAACAACGGCGTGTCGCCCGCCAGAACCAGCACCGGTCCGTGGTGTGATGCCAGTTGCTCGCGGCACATCATCACCGCGTGTCCGGTCCCCTTTTGCTCACTTTGCAGGGCGAACTCCACATCCGGGTGCCGCGACAATTCTAACCGGACCAGATCGGCCCGATGTCCGACGACCGCCACGATCCGCGACACACCGGCGGCGCGCGCGGCATCCAGCACGTACTCGATCATCGGCCGACCGCACACCTCGTGCAGCACCTTCGGCAGGGCGGACTTCATTCGGGTGCTCTTGCCCGCCGCCAGAATGATCCCCAGGGCTCCGTTCGTCACCGCGACATCCTTTCGATTGAGCAGATTGGTGCTTCGTCAACGCTGTGTTGCGGGGGTGGAACGACTGCAAGCAACAGTGGTACCAAGGCTCGGTCGCTGCGGCGTCCGGTCGGCGGAGCGACCGGACTACAGTCTCGACAGCCCGCGCCCCGATTGACGAAGCGTTAGAACCGCACGCCGGCGCGCAGCATCACCGTGTCGCTCATGCTGAAGCCCGGTGTCGTTCTCAGGAAGTCGACGTTGCGGCCGAACACATAGCCGACTTCGATGAACTTGTCGTACGTGGCATGCTCGCTGCGAAGCCCCAGGGCCAGCCGCCAGTCTTGGAACTGCACCTGCTGTTGCCCTGAAACACCGGGCTGGTTGATCTGGTACGAATCGACATGGTATTCGCCCGTCGCGTACAGCCAGTGGGCGCCGTTGTTGATGTTGCCCACGAAATAGCTGATACGCGACTTCGGAAACAACAGCCGCAATTCCCACTGGTCGTTTGGATTCCAGACGACACCGGCGTACGGCAGGATTATCTTGTCGACCCGGTCCCAGTATCCGGCCCCCAACACGATCATCCACTGGGGCGACGCCCGGTAAAACAGCATCGCATTGCCGTCGAGGTTCACCCCTTCGCGACCCAGCGCCGAGTTGAAGTCGGTGTTGATCGAGGGATTGAAATCGAGCTGCATGCTCCACAGCCCGACGATCGGTGTGGCCAGCGTGAAATCCCAACCCAGGCGGTAGGCCGATCCCGGCAGATCCGGCGTTCCCGGACCATCCCACAACCGAATGCCGGCCTGCGGGGTGTTGGTGAAGATCCAACCGGGACCGATCGCCTGAACGTGCGCCAACTCGAAGTTGAAGTCGCTGGACGCGAACCGTCCATGCCCCGGACTTTGAGCCCCCGCGGGAGCCAAGTACGTGTAATCCATCCGCGGTGTGAACCCGAACCGATACGGCTGTGGTCCATTGATGCCGGAGAGAATTGTCGACCCATCGGGAGCCCCGAGCACCGGGTCTCCATACAGGAACGGATCGCGCAACGTGCCACCGGAATACGGAGCGGGATTGTCATACGCGGGGGGCGTGATCGGCGGCGTCTCGAAGGTGGACGGCCCCTGCCCGCGAATCACCGGTGCCTCGCGCACCCGCTCCGCGCGGAACAGCGCCGGCATCGCCAGCCGCGGCGCGGGCATCTCGCTCGAACCCCGAAACAACATCGCGGGATCGGCGGCGGACAGTGGTCCGGACTGTCCCAGTGCCGAGGGAGCATAGACCGCCAGAACGGTCGCGATCGCCAAGAGAGGAATTCGCACGACGTTACTCGCCCTAGAGACGTGAGGACCAGTCGTGACTGCGAACACGCTCGACAATCACCGGCTGCGGACAACGGGAATCGCGCCGCCGCGAGCAGACAACCGGTCAAAACCGCCGATCAATTTCGGCGGGGCGGGATTTCTCAGAAAACTTCAGACAGGTCAACACCAACTCCAGCCAATTCCGCCGAAGGGGTGCCTGAAAAGGCGTCGGGAACGAATGGCACTGTCGTTCGGGTTGATCGCGGACAGTGAGCCGGAACCGGGCGGCGGAATTTTGAAATCTCGGCCGGAGGAGGTTGATCTGGAGTGATTGGCCGTCCCTGCAATGAACCGCCCGGGCCTCCTTGGGAACTGACTCGAAACAAGTTCCCGTGAGCGGCAAGGCGCTAGCCCGGATTATTCATGGAGAGTCAAACGAAAGAGCCTCGTGGAGCGTTGAAGTTGTTGTTGGAAGTCAACTTTGGCGCTGTCACGGAGGCTCGCGATGAGTTTACAGGGTGTGTGGGGATTTGCCTACGAGTTTGGGG
>JANMLE010000374.1:0-2278 GCA_031372385.1 Planctomycetota bacterium
GACGATGTCGAATCCGCCATCGAAGCCGCCCGACGCGCCTTCCCCCAATGGTCGCGCACCGAAGTCCAGTACCGGGCCGAATACCTGGAACTGATCGCCCGCGAACTGCGCGAACGCCGCATGGAACTCGCCGCGTGGCAGGTCTACGAATGCGGCAAGCCGTGGGCCGAAGCCGACGCCGATGTCTGCGAAGCGATCGACTTCTGCATGTACTACGCGCTGCAGATGCGCCAACTCGACGGCCCGTTGCGGGTCGACCTGCCGGGTGTGGAGAACTGCTACTTCTACCGTCCGCGCGGCGTCGTGGCGGTCATCGCCCCGTGGAACTTCCCGCTGGCCCTCCTGGCCGGCATGACGACCGCCGCGCTGGTCACGGGAAACACCGTGATCATGAAGCCGGCGGAACAGTCGTCGGTGGTCGGTGCCAAGTTCATGGAAGTGATCCTTGCGGCGGGACTGCCGGACGGTGTCGTCAACTTCCTGCCGGGGGTCGGCGAGGACGTCGGTCCGCAACTGGTCGGCAGTCCGGATGTCGACGTGATCGCCTTCACCGGCTCGCGACAGGTCGGTCTGACGATCAACGAACAGGCCGCGTCCGTGCATGGTTCGCAAACCAGCGTGAAGCACGTCATCGCCGAGATGGGTGGCAAGAACGCCATCATCGTCGACAACGACGCGGACCTCGACGAAGCGGTCGTCGGCGTGATGCAGAGCGCGTTCGGCTACGCCGGTCAGAAGTGCTCGGCGTGCTCGCGCGTCATCGTGCTCGCCGACGCCTACGACGAATTCCTGGCGCGATTGACCGAGGCCACGAAGTCGCTCAAGGTCGGGCCCGCCGAGATGCCATCGTCCGACATCGGCCCGGTCATCGACGAAGAGTCGGCCACGCGCATCATGCGGTCCATCGCACAGACGCAGGCGATCGAAGAGGTTCGACTGATCGTCAGCAACGTCGATCCGAGACTCGCCGCCGAAGGCCACTACATCGGCCCCCACATTTTTTCCAACGTCCCGCACGATGCCGCGATTGCCCAGGAAGAGATCTTCGGCCCCGTGCTCGTCGTGTTTCAAGCCAAAGACTTCAGCGAGGCGCTGGCCATCGCCAACGGAACGAAGTACGCCTTGACGGGCG
The DNA here is from genome assembly GCA_031372385.1 of Planctomycetota bacterium. Lineage (GTDB taxonomy): Bacteria > Planctomycetota > Planctomycetia > Planctomycetales > Planctomycetaceae > Schlesneria. The sequence continues at coordinate 1,133 of JANMLE010000374.1, forward strand.
GCTGCTACAGCCGCAGCCCGGCGAACCTCAAGCGGGTCCGCAACGAGTTCGTGGTCGGCAACCTGTACCTGAACCGCCCGATCACCGGTGCCCTGGTCGGCCGCCAACCGTTCGGCGGCTTCAAGCTCAGCGGCATCGGCAGCAAAGCCGGCGGCCCCGACTACCTGAAACACTTCCTGATCCCGATCAACGTCACCGAAAACACTCTCCGCCGCGGCTTCGCACCGCAGGCAAACGCGGAACAGTAGGACAGGATTTTCTACCGCACGCGGCCATCGGTGAGACGTTTAGCCGCAACGCCAACGGCGTGCGCGCGATTAGGAGAGCGGCATGAGTTAGCTTCCCCGCCACTGGGCTTGTCCCGGTGGCTCGACGGCTTCTGCACTAATCTTGGCCCCCAACAATTCCAGTAGTGCAAAAGCCGTCGAGCCACCGAGGTAAACTCGGTGGCGGGGTAAATCAAGAGTTGCCGCTCGCTTTAACGGTACACCTGTATCCGCTCCCACGCCGTTGGCGACGGGGCTAAACATGGCAACGTCGCATTCTTGGCCGCGCGGAGAATTACATGTCCTGTGATCAGTAGGTCACGCCCGCTCGCAGCATCACCGTGCCACCGGGATCAAGCGTTGTCGGGTCAGTCGTGAACGACACCTTGCGCATGAAGACGTAACCCGCTTCAATGCGGGCGGCCACTCCGCCGGGGGCCTTGGTTTCGTAGCCGACCAGCACGCGGTTGTCCTTATAGATGAACGTGTCCTCGGCGCCGGTCGACTGTTGGATCGACCAGGTGTTGCCGCCGAACACTTCGGCACCGGCGTAGATCCAGTGTTCGCGCGTGCCGTTCAAACGGACCCGTTTCAGGATGCGCGGACGCGGAACCAGAATCTCGACCCGCAGGTCGTCCCGCGGCGTGTAGATCAATCCCGCGATCGGCATGGCCACCAGGTTCTTGCGGCCGAGATACAACACACCGGCCGACAGTTTCAATTGCGGGTTGATGTCCTTCACCAGGATCGCGCGACCGGTCACGCGGAAGCCCTGTCCGGCCGATCCGTTCAAGTCCGAGAACACGCCGCCACCGGCACCCAGATCGATGCCCCACGTCTCCTTCAACGGAACGTACCAGCGCAGTTCGGCGGTCAATCC
>JANMLE010000396.1:0-1234 GCA_031372385.1 Planctomycetota bacterium
GCGCGATGGCTACGGGCTGTCGGAATACGTCCGGCCCGATGAGGACATCGAAGCGCATGTCAGCGCGGTCTACGGCAACATCAGTTCGCCGGTGTTGACCGATGTCGCGGTCGACTTCCAGCTCGACGGCATCAAGCCCGAAGAGGGGCCGGCGGTCAATCGCGTTTATCCGAAGGGAAACTTCGACCTGTTCGAGGGCCAGCAACTGGTCGTTGTCGGCCGGTACCGGAAGCCCGGTGCCGCCAAGGTGGTCATCAAGGGGCGCGTCGCCGGTCAGGATCAGAAGTTCGACTTTCCCGCGACGCTGATCGAGAAGAGCCATGACGAAAGCTACGCGTTCGTCGAGAAACTCTGGGCGATGCGCCGGATCGGCGAGATCATCGATCAACTCGATCTGGCCGGCCGGAACGAGGAACTGGTGAAGGAACTGGTCGACCTCTCGACGAAGCACGGCATCCTGACGCCGTACACGTCGTTCTTGGCCGACGAGACGATGCGGCCTCTGGCCGATGCCGGCGCCGTGCGGCGCGCCGGGGAAAGCCTGCGGCAACTGGACCTCGCCGAGGGACTGGGCGGTGTTGCGCAGCGCGCTGAAAAGGGGCGCTTCCAGAATGCGGCCAGCGCGGCTCCGTCGGCCAAGCCTCAATCCGCTCCGGCTGGTGCAAGTGGCATCGGCGGTGCCGGGGGAGGAAGCAGTTTGAGCATCGCCGGGAATTCGTTCCGCGACCTGAAGACCGACAAGGAAGTGGCGGCCGACTCGGTGCGCCAATACGGCAATCAGGCGGTGTATGCCCGAACGAACGGCGCGAAGAATGTCACCGGCGGCAAGGACTTGTCCCAACTCGTCGTCACGCCGGAAACGGCCAACCTTGATCTCGAAAAGGACAAGGACAAGATCGAAGTGGTGGACCGATTTACGGACGCATACTTCGCGCTGGTGAAGGCCAACACCATTGGCGAAAATCAGATCCTCAGCCAGCAGCGCGACGGCGAACAGATGTTGCTCAAGCTGCGCGGGAAGAACTATCTGGTCCGCTGAACACTTGTGATTTGAAGCAAGGCACAAGTGGGGTGGTATTCTGACTGCCCCACTATGTGTCGCAGGTTGCAGATGACGAGGTCAAAGTGGGAAGTGGTCGCTTCCCACTTTGTGTTCTTTGAATCCACGCGGAGCACAACGACTCCGCGTGTTGGGTTCCCTCGATCGCTGGTTCCGTCGGCACCTGATAGGCGG
>JANMLE010000397.1:0-8132 GCA_031372385.1 Planctomycetota bacterium
TTTGGCCTCGACTTGCCCGGCCTCAATGGCGGCGAACAACTCGACCTCTTCTCCGCTGGGATCAAACTTGGGATTGGTGATGGGCTTTGTGTTGGCAGCTTTCTTGATTGCCGCCGAGGCATCGGGAACCTGGCCGATGAGCACCAGACCGAGGCAGGCAAAGCAACAGGCGAACAGGGTAGCGGACGAACGACGGACCATCAGTTGTTCCTTTTCGCAGAGTTTTTTCAGACTGCAACTTGCGCATGCCAGCGGGTTCAATACCGGAAACCGCCTTATACCAGATTCAGGATTGTGGTTTCCAAACTGTCCACAGGCAGTGTGCGTGATTCTAAGCCGTGCTCAAACCCTGGATCAACCAATACTTTGAAATTGGCGTTTTTTTTCTGAGTGCGGGGTCGACCAACTGGTTGAAAGGGTCGATCTCGACCGGCGTCTCTGAGTTATCGACTGGAATGAGATGCTGTTCTGCACAGGGAATGAGGGTCTCGTTTTCTACGGCATATCCGAGCAAGTCTTGTGTCCGCAGAACCTTTTGACTCGGCGGAACACCGCTGCCGGGCCGGTGCTTTCCTCCCAACTGTTCAACTCTTACGTCCCTGTCACCAAGTCTGCGGGGACTGAGGTGCGATGCCGATATCGGATGTGCCCTTCGCCCGCGATTTTCACGACAAGCCGACTTTTTCCATCCGTTGTCGCTGGACGATTTCGGTCCGAGTGATCGAGGCCGAATTGTGGTTGGGCTGAACACGCGGGATGGAACCTGGTTGCGGACGCATGCCATGAACCTCGGAATTGCCGGTCCATTGCGATCAGTTCTTGTGAGCATAACTCTGGTACTCCCTGTCGCACTTGCCTCGTGCCGGGTCACCCCGCAGTCCGTGACACATTCACAGCACGCTCACCACTACGATCGCCTTGAGATCATCTATCAGGCTCACCCGGCGACCGGGCCGCTGTTTTCGACGGTTTCCCCCCTGCGTCCCGCGTCCCCGGAAATCGTCCAAGCCGCTGCCGAAGTTCCGGTGGCTCCGCCCCTGTTCCAGAACATGAGTTGGTCCAGGGCCGAACTGAGAATCGAGTGTCCCCACCCCGACGGCAGAACAGACTATGCCCGGGTGACCGTGCGTTTCAAGCCGGTGGACTGCGGCCAGGAGTGCCGACGTGCGTCATGGAGCGAACAGGTGGAGCAAAGGGCCGGATTGCGCCAATCGCGAAAAGCCTCGTTTCGCGAACGTCTGTTCTACGAGTCGGCGACGCCGGCGCAGAACGGCGAAACCCATTCCGAACTCGATTTGCCGAAGTCCGAGTTGGATGCGATTCTCGCGGAGCTCAATTCGCACGGATTCTTTGCGGAGCACGGACACCCGTCCGACGCGGAATCTCAACTCGAGGTGCGCCTGAATCGACGCTGGACATCCAAGCGCTGGGGCTACGAGCCGTCGCTCGACGCCCTGATGACGCGAGTGTGCGAGGAGGGAACATCAAGGGCCGCGGTTGTTGATGGGAATGCTGCACGCTCCCCTCGTTCCGGGCTGTCAAACTGGCTCACGCCTTTCGGGCATTCTCAATGAATCGGCGAACCCGGACGACATCCTTGACGCCCGGTGCCGACTCGACCCCGCTGGCAACATCCACCCCCCACGGTCGAACGACGCGAATCGCGGTGGCAACGTTGTCCGCATCCAGTCCACCCGCCAGTACCAGCGGCGGCCATGTGTCGCGTTGATACTCGCGAGCCAACGCATCCCACGGGACTGTATGACCGGTTCCGCCGTACGATCCCTTCACGTGCGCATCAATCAAGCATCCGGCAAGATTCACCCCACATGATTGACAGTCCGCCAGATAGTCGCCGAGCCCGCGCAGCGAGTCGCCATCCATGCGCCAGGCGCGGTAGACCGCGATTTCAGGGAGTCGACAGACAAGTTCCGCGATCATGGATGCGGTTTCATCGCCGTGAAGTTGGATGGCGGCCAAACAACACGCACCCGCCACGTCCTCAATCTCCGTGACGGAGTGATTCACGAAAACGCCGACCCGCTGGACGCGATCGCCGGTTATGTCCGCGATCCTGGCGGCAACATCTCCGGAGACCTGACGGGGCGACTTGGCGTAGAAGTTGAGGCCGATGGCATCGGGAGACAGGCGACAAACTTCTTCAGCCGTCGCTTCATCGCGCACGCCGCAAATCTTGACCCACATGTTGGTCCCCGGAAATGCAAACAGCCCGGCAACGATGGCCGGGCTGTCAGATGGCTCGAAGCCGGTTTACTCTTCCGCCACGTATGGCAGCAGGCCGATAAAGCGAGCCCGCAAGATGGCCTCGCGAACCGCACGCTGGAACTTGGCGCAGTTGCCCGTCTTGCGACGCGCGAGCATGTTGCCTTCCCGGTCGATCATCGACCGCAGCGTCTTCAGATCCTTGTAGTCGACAAAAATCGGATGGGGCGACTTGTCGCAGCCATGCAGGCAGAACCGGCAGCGCAGCTTCTTCTTCAGCCGCTGGCGCTTCTTCCGCAGTTTCTTGATCTCGGTCTTGTTCAACGCACTCATGGGCAGGGGCCTCGGTTGGTGATTCCGATCACAATCGGAATCCGTTTCATGGGATGAAACGCAGAGGAATCGAGTTTCCTCGCGCCAGCATGCTGGGGCGAGCGATCCGGCGGATCGTCCATTCCGGTGGGGAACGGGGTGCGGAGTATTAAGTCTGCCGGCCGAAAATGCAAGCGACTGCTTCATCCGGATCGCCGACTCATGGAGGGGGATGCCACTGAACCGGCCTTGATTGCGGGGCCGTTGACTCGGGTGGTTTGACGGCCCGGTAGGGCCATTTTACAACACACCGCCTCGTCAACGCGCCGTCGCGCAAGAAGTCGAAATCATCGAGTCGAAAGGAACGATCACTTTGGAAAAACCACTGGCTGGCCAAGTGGCCCTCGTCACGGGAGCCGGACGCGGATTGGGGCGGGCCTTTGCCGAGCGGCTGGCCGCGATGGGATGCGCCATCGCCGTCCACGGCATGCGGGAAAACGGCCCGGCGGAATATGGCGAGGGAACCACGCTGACCGATGTCGCCCGGCAGATCGGCGAGCAATTCGGCGTTCGAACCCTCCGCGTACTCGGTGACCTGACCATCAGTGCCGACGTGGAACGAGTTGTCCAGACCGCCAATACGGAACTGGGGCCGGTCGGCGTCCTTGTTCACAACGCCGGGGGCGATGTGGCCGCGGCGGGGGGGAAGCCGAATCCCAATGATGCCGTGATGGTGAAGGAGATTGACGTCAAGGCGGTCCTGGAGCGCAACCTGCTCAGCACCATTCTGGTCTGCCAGCAGACCGCCCGCGGCATGATGGAACGCCGGGCCGGTCGGATCATCACCATCAGTTCCATCGCGGCCTTCAAGGGGAACGACACCAGTGTGATCTATGCGACCGCCAAGGCGGCCGTTGTCGAATACACTCGGTGCCTGGCGGTGCAGCTTCGTCCCTACAACATCACCGTCAACAGTCTCGCCCCAGGTGACACGCGAACCGGCCGATTCCTCGGCACCCGGCACGTGGCTGGCGAACGTCTGGTTTCGGAAGGGACGTTGGACCGGGTGGCGCTGGTCGATGAAGTGGCGCGGGTCATCGATTTTTTCGCCGGACCACTGGGCGACTTCGTGACTGGCCAAGTCCTGCGTGTGGATGGTGGCACTCAATGCTGGTCCGCGTAGCCCGGGTAATTCACGGCGTCGTAGCTGAGTTCGCAAGAACTCAGGTGGTGGTCCGTTGATTCGCTGAGTTCATGCGAATTCAGCGACGAGCAGCGCGGCCCGTGAAGGCACAAGAATCATCCGGGGTAGGGATGCACTGTCTCCGCTGCAAACGATCCCAACGTGAATGAAAAACCGCCCTGCCGGGTCAGTCCCGACAGGGCGGTCGCATTAACGTGTCATCGAGTCACGCAGGGATCGAGTTACGCGGCGGCCTTCCTGGGCTGACCGCCTTCACGTTGGACGAGCCAGAACAGGACCGGGTTCGCGATGTAGATCGTGCTGTAGGCACCGGTCAGCACGCCGATGATCATCGAGAACGCGAATCCGTGGATTCCTTCGCCACCCGCCAGGTACAGGACGACGACCACGATGAACACGGTGAGCGCGGTCAGGATCGTTCGCGACAGGGTCTGATTGACGCTGAGATTGATCATGTCATAGGTGATCTTGGGACTCTTCCCCTTGATCTCGCGGATACGGTCGAAGATGACGATCGTGTCGTTCAGCGAATACCCCACGATGGTCAACAGGCACGCGATCTGTCCCATGTTGATCTTGAAATCTTCCAGGAAAAAGATCGCCCCCAACGGTGTCTTGCTGAGGTAGGCTCCCATCGCGATGCAGCCCAGCGTCACGAGGACGTCGTGGAAGAGCGCAGCGACGGCGGCGTAACCGAAGTACACCTTCTCGAACCGGAACCAGATGTAAATGATGATCATGATCAGGCTGGCCACGATGGCCATCAGGGCCGCCAGCTTGGTTTCGTTGGCGACTGACGTATCGAAGGTGTTGACCTCTTCGAACAGCGGCTGCTTCGCCAATGTGGACTGAACCTTTTGCAGTGCGGAACTCAAATCCGCCGCGTCCACTTCCTTTGCCGAAATCAGCGAGAACTCGGTGAATTTCGGACTCGCCCGCCCCAACGTCGGCTCCACAGCAGCCTTGGTTCCTTTGGCCGACAGCAGCAGTTGCACAGAGTCGTATTTGAGTTGCTCATTGCCGACCTTGAGCTCGGACAACTGCTTCGAGAGGTAATCGATGACGGTCGCTTCGGACATCGAGCCGGTGAATTTCAGGCTGGTCTGATGGCCGTCGAGGAACCGCAGCCTGTCGCCGGCGAGCTTGTCGGTGATGTCACCCACCGTGAACTCGTCGAGCGTGACGCGACGGAGCGCGTACTTGGCATCGGCGAAGGCCTTGTTGATGTCCTCCCCGACCTTGTTCGGATCCAATTCGGTGGTACGCACGCGGAATCGTTTGCCGCCCGCCGCGGTGACTTCCTCGTGGCCCAGCGTCAGCCGTTCCAAACTGACTCCGTTCGGGAACACCGCTTCCAGCCGGCTGCGGACATCGTCCGTGGCCTGCGGCTCGATGAATTCAAACGTCACCATCGTTCCGCCACTGAAGTCGATGTCCATGTTTTGCGCTCCGCGCACGGCCAGGCTGATCATGCCAACACCGATCAGAACGCCCGAAAAGATGTAGGCCGTCATCCGTTTGCTCAGGAAGTCGAGCTTGGTTTCTCCCAGGAATTGCATCATCTTCAGCGACTTCACCCAGCGTTTGCGTTCCACGATGTGGAAGCAAAGGTGGCCAAAGTACAGGACGGTGAAGAGGCTGACCATCAGGCCGATGAACAGTGTCACGGCGAAGCCCTTGATCAGGTCCGTGCCGATCAGATAGAGAATGACCGCGGTGATCAGCGTCGTGACGTTGCTGTCGATGATCGCGGCGAACGCCTTGTCAAAACCGTTTTGTATGGCCATGCGGAGACTGACCCCGCGGGCGAGTTCTTCACGCATGCGCTCGAAGATCAGCACGTTCGAATCGACGGCCATGCCGATCGTCAGGACGAGGCCGGCCAGTCCCGGCAGGGTGAACGTGGCCGAGATGAACGCCATCGCCCCCACGACCAGGATCAAGTTGAGCGCCAGGCAGACATCCGCGATCACACCCGCCACCATGTAGTAGACCAGCATGAAGACGAACACCGCGACGGCGGAAACGACAATCGCGGTGATGCCCTTGGTTTGGACGTCGATCCCCAGCAGAGGACTGATGGTGAATTCGCTGACTGGGTTCTGCTTGAGCGGCACGGCCAGAGCTCCCGCGTTGAGCACTCCGACCAGGTTGTCGATTTCCGCCTTCGTGAATCGGCCCGTGATCTGGCCGTTGGCACTGATCACACTGTTGATCGTCGGTGCCGACTGCACCTTGCCGTCCAGCAGAATGGCCAGTCGCCGCTTGGAACCATCCGTCTTGTCGGGAAGGTTGTCGCTGGTCAGCTTGTGGAAGAGCGCCGCGCCGCGCGCATTGAAAGAGAAGGAAACGGCGAGCGAGGCATTTTCGTCAGTCGTGGACCGCGCGTTCGTGAGGTAGAACCCGGTCACCGCCCGGTTTGGAGGATCGTGCTTGATCAGAACCTGGGTAACCTCGGTTTCCACGCCGGTCTTGGGGTGAAGTCTCGTAACCGTTCGATGTCCATCGCCGGTCCAGCTTTCCTCCTTGCCCTTGGAATCAGCCAGATCGTGCCACGCCGCGACGATCAGCCGCTTGTCGTCGCTCGTCGTGCTGAGCAGTTCGTTCTGGTTGTTGGGCAGCTTCATCGCCTGATCGATCAGCCCCTGATCGTTGCGTTCGTTGGCGACGATACCAAACTCAAGGCTTCCCAGTTTTACGATCAGCTCCTTCTTTTGCCGGACCAGATCGGTATCGGCACCGGGAATGATGATTTCAATGCGATCGGTGCCCACTCGGCGAACGGCAACTTCCTCCGCTCCCGACGGATTGATGCGTTTGACAATCGCGCTCACCATCTTATCGACGGTCGCCTTGTCAACGGTCTTCCCCTGATCCTTGGCCGCCGCCAAGTCGATTTCGTAGACCAAGTTCGTACCACCAGCCAAGTCGATGCCCCAATGCACGGCGTCGCGCCAGGTTTTCCGCTTGTAACCCTCGGGGAATTCACCCTCGCTGATTTTGACATCAGACTCTGTCGCCTTGGTCTTGGCCTCTTTGGCTTTGGCCTTCGCCGCGGCGTGCTGCTCGCGAACCCGTCCCTCGTCCAATCGTCCGGCAATTTCCTGGTAGACGAACGGGGCCAACGCCATGAACAGGCTCATCAGGACAACGCCGATGCGCCCTGACAGGTCTTCCAGGCGCATCAGGCGTCCGATCAAATTGCCGAGCAGGAACGGCGCGATGAAGACGACGGCCAGCACGCCCAGTATCAACCATCCGTTGGCCCGCGGCGTTTCGAGTTCCGCCTGGAGTAGAAGAAGGCAGTGTCCAAATCCGTCCATTCGTAAGTTCCGTTCCCTAACGTTGTCTGCTTCGTTCGTGAATTCCAACCGTTGGAAATGATGTGAGGGGCTTGCACAAGAACTGCCCGGGCTGCGCCGTCCGTCGTCATGACGCTGGGTGCGATGTCAGGTTGCCTTCGGTGTTGGTTCCGCCGGCTCGTCGCCAAACACTTCGGCGATGGCCGATCGTCGAAACCTGATCCGGGTATTGTCGGCGACCTTCAGAGTGACTTCCTTTCCGTCGGCCGAGATGTCGGCGACGGTTCCCAAGATTCCGCCGATCGTGGCCACGCGATCATTCTTTTTCATGTTCTTCAACATCAGATCGCGTCGCGACGTTTCACGACGGCGGGGCGAATCCATGAAATAGTACAAGGTGAAAATGATCATCAACGGAATCAGGATGATCCAGATGCCACCCTGCGGTTGCTGGGCGGTTTCCCCTTCGGCGAGCAGAAGCAATGAAGTGATTGATGCAAACATTCGATTTCAACAAGTCCCACAGGCGACGGACGATCCGACCGGAAAGCGAAGTCGCATCTTAAACGGATCGTTCCCAACCGGCAAGTTGAGCGGCTCGGAACTCCGCCGCCCGTCCTTCCCGAATCGCCAGTCGCAACTTTCTCAGCATCTGCTGATAGTAGGCGATGTTATGCCACGACAGCAGGATCGGACCGAGCATTTCGCCGGCGATAAACAAGTGACGCAGGTAGGCCCGGCTAAACCGGCGGCAGACCGGGCACTCGCATTCGGCATCCAGCGGCCCCGGATCGGTGCGGTGCTTCAGGTTGCGCAGCTTGAGAGTCCCGGTGCTGGTGAACGCCGTCGCGTTGCGGCCGTTTCGAGTCGGCATGACGCAATCAAACAGGTCCAATCCGCGCAGCACTCCTTCGAGAATGTCGACCGGCCGACCGACACCCATCAAGTATCGCGGCCGGTCGCTGGGAAGCATTGGCACTGTGAAATCGAGCGTGGCGTACATATCCGTCGGCGCTTCACCGACGCTCAGCCCGCCGATGGCATACCCCGGAAAATCGAGTGGCAGCAGTCCCTTGGCGGAATGTTCCCGC
>JANMLE010000297.1:0-6251 GCA_031372385.1 Planctomycetota bacterium
AGGCGGGTCAGTGGTACACGTTGAAGATGATCGTCACCGTCGAAGAGCGCGACGGCCAGAAGGTCTCGGTCTGTCGCGGCAAGGCTTGGAAGAAGGCCGACGCCGAGCCGTCCGATTGGTCCATCGAATGGACCGATTCCCCGGCGAACCTGACCGGCAGCCCCGGCCTGTTCGGCAACGCGAAGGATTCGGAAATCTTCGTCGACAACGTGAAGGTGGTGCCGCAGTGATTTTGGACTGCGGCGATTCATCGCCGCTTTGGTTTTCTTCGAACTCAACAACGTCGGTCTCAATCGAAGCGGCTTCGCCGCCAAGGAAAGCGACGATGAATCGTCGCACTCCAAAAAAGGAACCCCGCCATGAAGTTGTTTTCACTCGCCGCCGTGATCGGACTGATCGCTGTCAGCCTTGCCTCAGCCGCCGACAAGTTCAACCCGACCGACGAGACGCTGAACATTCTCAGCAAGATGAAGGTCGGCAAGTACGACTGGCCGCAATGGGGCGGGTCGTCGCACCGCAACAATACCCCCGAGGGAAAGAACATCCCCCACAAGTGGAACCTGAAGACCGGCGACAACGTGTTGTGGGCCGTCCCGCTCGGTTCGCAAACGTACAGCAATCCCGTCGTGGCCAACGGCAAGGTGTTCGTGGGAACCAACAACACGCACGGCTACCTGAAACGTTATCCGTCGAAGGTCGACCTGGGCTGTCTGCTCGCATTCGACGAGAAGACGGGGAAGTTCCTCTGGCAGTCCTCTTCCACCAAGCTGCCGTCCGGACGTGTGAACGACTGGCCGCTGATGGGGATCTGTTCGACGGTTTTCTGTGACGGCGACCGGCTCTGGTACACCACCAGCCGTGGCGAAGTGCTGTGCCTGGACGTCGAGGGATTCCTCGACGGTGAGAACGACGGCCCGTTCAAGGCCGAGCAGAACGAGAACAAGGACGAAGCGGACATCGTCTGGCGCTACGACCTGATGGGTTCGCTCGGTGTGTTCCAGCACAACATGTGCGCGTGCTCGCTGACGTGCGTCGGCGACTACTGTTTCGTCATCACCGGGAACGGCGTGGATGACGAGCACCTGACCATTCCCGCGCCCAACGCCGCCAGCTTTGCCTGTCTCGACAAGAACACGGGCAAACTCTTGTGGAGTGACAAGTCACCGGGATTGAACATTCTGCACGGGCAATGGTCCAGCCCCTGCGTATTCGAAGTGGGGGGCCAAGCCCAGGTGGTGATGGGTGGCGGCGACGGTTGGATCTACAGCTTCGACCCAGCCGGCGACGGCAAGGGGGGACCGAAGCTGTTGTGGAAGTTCGACGGCAACCCGAAGGAATCGGTCTACTCGCTGGGTGGCCGCTCGACGCGCAACCACATCATCGGCACGCCAATCTTTTATGATGGCCACGTCTACGCCGGTGTGGGCGAAGACCCCGAGCACGGTGAAGGGATTGGCCACTTCTACTGCATCGATCCGACCAAGCGCGGCGATATCAGCTTGGAACTGGCGATGGGTGCCGACGGCAAGGAGATTCCTCCGCGTCGCCTGCAATGTGTCGACACCAAGAAAGGCGAGAAGGCCGTGCCGAATCCGAAGGCCGGGGCCGTCTGGCACTTCGACTCGGTCGACCGCAACAAGGACGGCAAGATCGTCTTCGACGAGACAATGCACCGCACCATGGGCAGCGCGGCCATCAAGGATGATCTGTTGTTCATTGCCGACCTTGCCGGCCTGGTCCATTGTCTGGACGCCAAGAAGACCGAGAACGGCAAACCGGTGGTCTACTGGACCCACGACATGTTCGCCGCGGCGTGGGGTTCGGTGCTGATCGTCGATGGCAAGGTGTACGTCGGCGATGAGGACGGCGACATGATCATCTTCGAACTGTCGAAGGAGCTGACGATCCTGGCCGAGAACAACATGATCAACTCGATCTACAGTACGCCGATCGTTGCCAACGACACCCTGTTCATCTCGAACAAGAGCACGCTGTTCGCGATCAAGGAGGGGGCCAAGCTGAAGGGGGGCGCGAAGCAGGGTGCCACCACCGGCGGAGCGGTCGACTGACCTGGCTTCGTGTTTGACGATGACATGACAACGGCCTGCCGCGCTCGCGCGGCAGGCCGTTCTTCATTGGGCGGACATCGGTCGACCGTAGGACGGGGACTCTTGCCCCGTCGATGATCGCGTGGAAGGAGCGGGCAGGAGTGCCCGTCCCACATTGTTCGACACGTCATTCAACGCACCGGAACTCCTGTTGCCGCATTTTGACCCGGCTGCGATGATGGCCGCCGATCGGATCCGGTGATCCGGCCCGATGACTTCCGTCACCACGGCATCGGCAACGCGGGTCGGGGAGTGGCAATGACTTCGTTCGTCACGCATCTGGAAAGCGCCATCGACGGAACCAGCCTTCCGGCCGATCGGATTCAAACGCTGCACAAGGACCGCCCGCTGTGGGTGCGCTACGATCTGGAAGCGGTGGGCCGGGCGCTCACGAAGGAAATGCTCCGCGATCGGCCATCCACGATGTGGCGGTATCGGGAGTTGCTCCCCGTTCCGTTCGAACGCGAACCGGTGTCACTCGGCGAGGGCCAGACACCGTTGCTGACCTGCCCGCGACTGGCGGCGCGGTATGGTCTCGAATATCTGTGGATCAAGGATGAGTCGCATCTGCCGACCGGCAGCTTCAAGAGCCGTGGCCTGGCGATGGCGGTCACGATGGCGCACCACTTCGGAGTCCGCCGCGTCGCGCTGCCGACGGCCGGCAACGCGGGGGGTGCCGCCGCGGCGTATGCGGCCCGCGCCGGCATCGAAACATACGTCTTCATGCCGGAAGACACGCCGGTCGTGAACATCTACGAATGCCATCTCGCCGGCGCGAAGACGTTTCTCGTCAACGGCCTGATCACCGACTGCGGCCGCATCGTCCGCGAAGGAAAGCAGCGGCTCGACTGGTTCGACCTGTCGACGCTCAAGGAGCCGTACCGGATCGAAGGCAAGAAGACGATGGGCTTGGAACTGGCCGAGCAGTTCGACTGGAACCTGCCCGACGTGATTCTGTATCCCACCGGTGGAGGCACCGGGCTGATCGGGATGTGGAAGGCGTTTCAGGAATTGACGGCACTGGGATGGTTGACGTGCGGATCGAACTCGACGCCGAAGCTGCCGCGCATGGTGAGCGTGCAGTCGACCGGTTGTGCGCCGATCGCGACTGCGTTTGCGGCGGGATCGCGTTTCGCCGAACCGTTCGCGAACGCGGCGACGATCGCGAGCGGAATCCGCGTCCCGGCCGCGGTCGGTGACTTCATGATTCTCGATGCGGTCCGCGAAAGTCAGGGGACCGCGCTGGCCGTCGAGGAATCGCGGATTCGCGAATGGATGCAGTTGGCCGCGGCGTCCGAGGGGATCGCGGTCTGCCCGGAAACGGCGGCCTGCATCGGCGCCTTGGAGCAATTGACCCGGTCCGGCTGGATTCGACCCGAGGAGCGCGTGGTCGTCTTCAACACGGGCGCGGCTCAGAAATATGTCGAGGCACTCGCCTGCGAGTTGCCCCGGTTGGACATCACGCAGCCGATTGATTGGGACTGGTTGTCGGAGGCGTAGGCAGTCGGCAGGAAATGATCTCCCCGTAGGACGGATTTTTAATCCGTTCGTCCACCCCGGACGGATTGAAAATCCGTCCTACGGGGGCGACGGGACCGTGCGTGAAGTGGTGACGAAACGGGAGGAGCCCATGCGACGATCGCTGTTTTGTCTGGCCGTGCTGCTGCTGGCGGCCGGGGTCGCGATTCGCTTCAGTTCCGCGGTTTCCCAAGTGGAGACCGCGGTGGCGCAGGAGTCGCCCGCGGACGCTGCCAAGGAAACGAGCCCTTCCTTCCCAGTCTTCAACACCACCGAAGTGATCGACAAATTGACGATGGCCGGATCACGGCTGCACAAGGCCGGCAAGACGAAAGGAGACGTCGAACTCCGCAAACAGTTGGAGCGCCGATCCGTCGAACTGGAACTTCCCGAGCCGGCGGACGAGGCGGTTTCCGATCGCGACCTGTACCGCCGCGCCTGTGAAAGCGTCTTCATCGTGTGCAGCCTGTACCGGGTCGAGGACACGGACGAATGGCAGACATCGCTCGCGACCGCGTTCGCCATCACCCGGGACGGGGTGCTGACGACGAGTGCCCACGTGTTCGACAACGAGGACGAAGCGGATGCCGTCGTGGTGATGGACGTTTATCGGAAGGTCTACCCCGTGCGCGAACTGCTGGCCGTCAACAAGAAGGCCGATACGTGCCTGTTCCGGATCGAAGCGACCGACACAAAACCACTGCCACTCGCCGCCGAAGCGCCGCCGGGAACGCGAGTCCGTGTGCTGGGACATCCCGGTGACAGCTTCTACTTCCTGTCGAGCGGGCTGCTGGCGAACTACGAGAAGGATCACGAGGGAACGGTCTGGCTGAACACCACCGCCGACTTCGGCCAGGGTTCCAGCGGCGGCCCGGTGCTTGATGAATGCGGCAACGTGGTCGGCCAGGTCAGCCGCACCTACACGCTCTACGCCGGCGGGCCTGATGCCCGCGGCCGACCCCGCCGCGTCGCCGGTGAAAAGCTCACCGAAAAACGCGACCCCGACGGAAGACTCGAACCCGCCGCCGACATCGCCGATCCGCAGATGGTGTTCAAGTCGTGTGTGCCAGTGAAAACATTGCGGTCGCTGGTGAAGCCGAAGAAGACGGGTCCGTGAAGATTTGGACTGCGGCAATTCATTGCCGCTTTCTTTTCTCGAACCGTCCATGCACGAGGTGATCTGTTCCGCAAGACAGCGTTAAACCCACAGCGCTAGACCCACAGCGTTGACCTGACAGCGGTCTGGTCGTTTTAGCCCGGAGGGCGGCAGATGGTAGCCCACGGCGCGAGCCGTGGGTTGAGTGGCGAAGAGACCGTATTAGCCCGGAGGGCGACACTTCTTGGATGAGCCTTCAGCGTCGTTCGATGTGTCGCCCTCCGGGCTGAATGCACGCTGCTGCCGATCTCTCCCACGGCTCGCGCCGTGGGCTACCATCTGCCGCCCTCCGGGCTGAAGAATGAGCTGAAGAATGGTCGTCAGCCTTCGGCGACGTTGGAAACCGTGGGGGCGCTGGCTGTGGCAGCGCCGGAGAAAGGAAAGCGGCAATGAATTGCCGCACTCCAAAGGCGCTATCGCATCTTCCTCAGCAGCACCGGCATCCCGAACGTCTCTTCGAACAGCGAGCCCGTTTGCTTGAGGGCGAGTTGTTCCAGGCTCAGGTCTTCGACCTGCGGGATCGAGATCACCAGCCGGCCGCTCTCGCGCGAGAACCGCAGTTCATGCAGGCGCTGGGCGTGCGAGGCTTCGAGGGCGTCGGCCACCCGCAGCATCGCGGCCATCTTCACCACCGCGATGCGCTGATCCCGGCTGAGGGCCGTGAAGACGGTGTGTGCCGGCTTGGGTGACGCCCGCCGGTGATAGCGCGCAGTCAGCGAGACCAGTTGCACATCCGACCGGCTCAGCCCGAACAACTCGCTGTTCTGGATCAGGTACATCGAGTGCTTGTGGTAGGCACCGGTGCTGATGTAGAGCCCGATCTCGTGCAGCAGCGCGGCGACGCGCAGCAGCAGCTCGTACCGCGGGTCCAGTTGGTGTTCGTCGCGCAGTCCTTGGAAGAGGATCTTGCACAGCTTCGACACCTGCCGCGCGTGCGGCTCGTCGAAGTCGAACTTGCGTCCCAGATCGATCGCCGAGCGGATCACCTGGTTGCTGAAGTCCTCGTTCCAGCCGCCCCGCGTGGCCATCTGCTTCAGCAACCCGTCGCGCAGGTTGATGCTCGACACGATCACCTGCTTCAGTTGAAACGCCTTCGCGAGCATCACGTAGCCCAACAGCGCCGGTCCCAGCGTGCCCGCGTCGGGAAACGTGATGTGGTACTTGTGGACGAGCTTGTCCTCGTTCAGCGACAACACCGTGTTGGTCAGGATTTCCAACTCGCTCAGCGGAATCCGCGTCAGGTGGTCGGGGTTCCAGTCGGGGACCAGTTGCTGGGCGGCGAAGCGCATGTCGCCCCCCAGGACCACCATTTCCTGCGACTGTCCCGGCGGCACCTGTTGCAGGATCTGGTCGATGACCCGCTGAATCTGCGTTTCCATCAGCCGCCGCGTGGCGGCCTGCGAAGCGTGGTAGCTTTCCAGCGTCTGGTGCATCCGCAGCGAACCCAGTCGATACGTGTGCGCGAACAG